>JBGTLS010000119.1:0-2277 GCA_041744015.1 Cryomorpha sp.
GTAATATTTCCTGGCTTCTCTGAATGAACCCGATAGAGAAATTAAAGTATTTATTTAGTTTTGATATAACCAATTACACCACCCTATTCCGGAGCACTCAGAATCAAATTGAGAGAACAATTTATTATTAAGAACCGGGCACACATAAATCAGCTACCATGGGACAATCACTCGTAAAAAACTGCTTGCACATCGTCTTTAGCACAAAACATCACCAACCCTTCATTCAATCATCGATTGAATCCGAACTGCACAAGTACATCGGAGGAATATGTAACAATCTTGAATGCCATGTCATTAAAGTTGGCGGGTTTACCGATCACATACATATTCTCTGTATGCTGTCGAAAAAAATCGCTTTGATAAATTTAATGCAGGAAGTAAAATCACATTCGTCAAAATGGGTGAAACTCAGGTGGCCGGGATACGAGAAGTTTTATTGGCAGGATGGCTATGGGGCATTTTCGGTAAATCAGGAGGGAATCAATATTGTATCGGCTTATATCGCCAATCAACACATCCATCATTCAAAAGTTACTTCTAAAGAGGAATATCGGAGCCTGCTTAAAGAATATGATGTGGAATATGATGAGAGGTACGTTTGGGATTAACAACTTTCTGAAGTTGTATAGGGCTTTACCTTGTGCTGATATATTTCGTCCTTTCAGGGCTAAGACGCAATAATTCCTGTAGTCACAGGGCTTCGTCCTGCGTTGGTGTATTTCGCCCTTTCATGGCTATGACCTCTTTATTCGTGTGGGCACCTGGCCTCACACTGATATTGTATATTTTGTCCTTTCAGAGCGACGCCCAGGGCCGGCCCATCCGCAAACTCATCGACGGACAAATGAGCCAGGGACAGCACAGTTTTACTTTTGACGGAAGTGAACTCGCTTCGGGGATTTATTATTATACCATTTATGCCAATGGGGAACTTCTGACAAAAAGAATGATGAAACTTTAATGATTATAAACCTTCCCTGAAATCAAAAGCCGGCAAATTCTATTTTGTCGGCTTTTTCTTTCTAATGAAATTTTTTGTGGTCCGACCTGATGTGCATTGTGGCATTTGACCAATGCAGGATTTGATCACAATCCAATTCCCACCTTTTCCAATTCCTTCCAAAAACCCGGAAAAGACTTCGAAACCACTTTGGGTGATTCGATCACAATTCCACCCAATGCAAGGGCCAATGGCGCAAAGGCCATCGCCATGCGGTGATCGCCATAGGTGGAAATGTGCGGGGTTTGTTCCGGTGTGGAAAACGATTTTAATTCCAGAAAATCCGAACCAAATTCGCACGTGACGCCACATTTGGCCAATTCGGTCGACAGGGCAGCGATGCGGTCGGTTTCCTTCACCCGCAGGGTTTGGAGGCCTTCGAGCCGCAAAGGATGCCGCAATCCCGCCGCGACTACGGCAACTGTTTGAGCGAGGTCGGGGCATTTCAAAAAATCGATTACAGGCATTGCTTCCACAATACCTGTCTGGCTGAGATGTGCACCGGTGGCACTGTATCTGGTCTGCACGCCAAAACTGCGAAACAAATCTGCCACCACGGCATCGCCTTGGGAAGAAGCTTTACGCAGTCCCTGAAGCCGCAATTCGGCATTTCCCGAAAGGGCACAAATGGCATAAAAATACGAAGCCGCACTCCAATCGGGCTCGACCTCAATGGTCGTTTCCTGATAAAGTCCTTCTTCCACCACAATTTTTTCCGCCTGAATGGATACGACAGCCCCGGCCTCCACCATGAGGTTGCGCGTCATCGCGACATAAGGCTCAGATACGATATGGCCCTTCCGGGAAATTTCCACACCGCCGGAAATATACGGTGCAATGAGCATGAGGGCCGAGGTGAACTGACTGCTCTCCGACGCATCGATCTCCACCACCGCGTGATGGAGTTTCTTTCCGGTGACTTTCAACGGCAGGAAACCTTCATTTTCCAGGTACTGAATCTCCGCGCCCAATGAACGCAAGGCTTCCACAAGGGGTCTGATGGGTCGCTGACTGAGGCGCGCAGAACCGCGCATCACCCGCTCCCCTTTCGATACCGATGCCCAGGCCAACCCAAAACGCAGGGCAGTGCCGGCATCGCCGAGCCACATTTCACCTGTATCATTGTTGAGCGCGCTTTCAAGCAAAACGGTATCATCCGCCGCACTCAATCGCTCGATGTCAATGGAATTTCCACTGAGTTGACGCATCACCAAAAGGCGGTTGCTGATGCTTTTCGAGCCCGGCAACTGAATGGTAATTTGCTCAGCCGGCCG
>JBGTLS010000120.1:0-9392 GCA_041744015.1 Cryomorpha sp.
AACTGATAGAACGATTTTCAGAAGATATTGATATGGTGGTACTCCGAAATGAAGAAGAGAACGATAATCAGTTGAAAAAGAAGATACGGACAATCAGTAAAGTGGTGGAAAAGATAATTCCGGAAATAAAAGTTGAAGGGCTAACCAATAAAAGGGGCAACATTCGGAAAACGGTTCACCAGTACGACAAAATATTTGATGGAGATTTTGGTCAGATAAGAGAGCACGTAGTTGTTGAATCTACCTGGTTAGGAAATTTTGAACCATTCTCTGAAATGAAGATCAGTTCCTATATCTATGAAATGATGAAAGCCAACGGCCAGGACGAATTAATCGAACAGTACAATATGGCTCCATTTACCATTCAGGTATTAAGTAAGCTGAGAACAATCTGTGAGAAGATCATGAGCTTAGTAAGGTTTTCCAGATCAGAAGAACCTATAGCTAATCTGAGGAACAAAATTCGTCACGTGTATGACATCCATCAAATGCTGAAAGATGAAGAAATCCGGCGGTTCTTTATAAGTAGTGATTTCGATGATATGCTTATAAAGGTGGGTAATGATGACATGATTGGCTATAAGAACAATAACGACTGGATTTCTGAACAACCTTCAACAGCACTTATATTTGACAAACCACAAGCCACATGGGAACAACTCAGTACAGAATACAATGGTAATTTCAAAGATTTGGTAACAGGTGACTTACCTCTTGAAAAAGAACTCATTAAAACGCTAAGTACTGTAGCTGATAGACTCAGAGAGATAAATTGGAAAATACAATAACGTTCAACAAGGTGTATAGTGCATACCCTCCGGGATACGCACCTTCCACAAAATGTATCTCTTAACCCTGCATCGCCTCCTGAATTACCGGTTTACCATCAGTTTTTGCGTGTAAGCAAGTTTTTGCGTAGAGGCTTTTACCACATAGATTCCGGAAGGGAGTTTTTCTATTGAAATGTTCTGTCGGGTGCTGATTCCTTTTTGGTGCAAGACAACCCGTCCCTGAAGATCGAAGATTTCAATTTGGGTTATTTCTTCATTTATATCTGGAATTTCGACCTGAAAAGATGTTTGAGCGGGATTGGGATAGAGTTGGAGGCGGTTTTTTACAACTTCTGGTGTTGTGGTGCTCAAGACCCACTGTTCCCCACAGGGCCACCCATTTTTTACACTGTATAACAGGGTGGTTGTTTGGGTGCTTGAATTGCCAGAAATTTCTCCCCATCCTTCATAAGAAAATAAAACGCCCAGACCTTTTCCAAAAGTATTAAATCCATCTATGGCATAGGAATCACCAGGAGAATTATTGGAATGATCTCCATAACAACCGATTGAATCTGCAGTGCAATAATCTAACTTGGAATCTTTCGTGCTGAATCTCCAATTCGATCCACAGTCATCTGGAATAAATTGCAGACTTTGGTACTGATATGATGTGGAAGTATCCTGAGCTTCCAATGGAATTTGTGCGAGAATGAGCGTTTTACTTACGGCGAGTACTGTGGTATCAAGCGAAAATGTTGTGTCCGGAACAAATGTATATTCACCATTTATTATTTCATAGGTGCCGTGAAATCTGGTTTTTTCTACAGCGCGGGAATAGAAGATTTCATCAACTGTTTCTGTCCGGGATAAAATGGTCATATTACGGTATTCGGTGTATCCGGGAATGATGAAAGGCACAGAACTCTGCTCATATTTATATTGGAAAAAGTCACCCGGATTAAAATCAAAAACGTCTTTGACCATGATAGCTGAGAGGCCTGCTTCTGCTCCCACATGTCCGACCAGTTGAACAGGTTGCAAAATATGGGGAAAGCTATCTATTCGAATAAAGTGAATCATTCCTAGTTCCTGACCAATTACTATTGGCGCATCGTGCACCGCAGAATTGATCGGGGAGCCGTTTACATCGAGATGTGCCATGCGGTAGTTCGCCACCGAATCCATATGATTTAAATAAGTCGCTGTATCCGAATTCTGATAGATTAAATAAAAATGCTGGTCATCGTCCTGATATATCAGGGAAGAGTCTGCCTGGTTTATGGAAAAATCGAAAAGCATGGTATCTCCAATCGCATTGACATATCGATAGACCAGCTCTGATGATTGCCTTATTTCAGTTCCGTACCACAGCGGCGTATTCAGGGGAAAACACAGGCCCCCGGTGCTCCAAAAGCCCTCTGTGCAGGAGGAATCGGGGAATATCATATTGTCCCAATCCTGAGAATCGATTGTTTTCAATGTGGTAAAAATACTGTCAGCACCCTCTTCAACAGCATTGATAAATGATAAGGAGGATGTGGCACCTTTTTCGGGCCAGGTTGTGAACATGGCCTGTGTATTGGCCTGAAAAGGCTTGAAATACTGGGCTGAAAGATTCAGATTTGCGAAGAGCAGACAAATTGGAAGTATCAGATACAGGAAGCACCCGGAATTGCATGATTTGAAAGGCGGTTGTAAGTGCATCGTCGGAGGTATTTAATGGTTTTCTGTGTAATGATTTGAATGAAATCGACGGATTAACTGTTCATTTCAGTCATTTCGACTATGAAAGACTACAATTCCAGATCAATATCCAAATTTCGATAATTTGTAATTTTCAGATTCTTGAAATCACGAATGGTTAAAAGGAAGATGTTATCCCTTCGATGTTGATTGTGGAAATACACATCACCCTTCCATCGCCTCCTGAAAACCCTCCGGACTTACCGCATCTCCCAATTGAAAATCCCCAACCGCAGTGCGGATGAGACTTGTAAGGTGAGCCCCGCAACCGAGGTTTTCCCCGAGGTCACGGGCCATAGACCGAATATAGGTGCCTTTGCTGCAAGTGATCACAAAGCGCACTTCGGGGAGATTGGTCGTGTCAACTTTAAAGTGTGAGATGTGGATTTCTTTGGGTTCGAGTACGACGGCTATGCCCTGACGGGCGCTGTCGTAGGCGCGTTTTCCGTCCACCTGTTTGGCAGAGAACTGGGGAGGCATTTGCAGATGTGTGCCGCGCATTCCCGCTGCCACACTTTCCACCATGGCCGGTGTGATGTGTTCGGTGGGTTTTTCGTCTTCTATCGCTGTTTCCAGGTCGTAGGAGGGTGTGGTGCTTCCGAGCAAAAAAGTGCCGGTATAGGTTTTGTCGGTCAGGGTGAGTTCGGCGATTTTTTTGGTGAATTTTCCGGTGCAGATTACAAGGAGACCGGAAGCCAACGGATCAAGGGTGCCGGCATGGCCCACCTTGATTTTTTTCAACCCGAATTTTTTCAGGATGATGTAGCGGATTTTTTTGACGGCGTCAAAGGAAGTCCAGGTGAGGGGTTTGTCGATCAGGAGGATTTGACCGTCGAGAAAGTCTTGTACGGAAAGTTGGTCGATTGGATTTTTCAATTCAGGATGCCATAAGCTACTGCAATTAGTCCCACGGCGGCGCAGTAGTATGCGAAATAATCGAGTTTGCTCCTTTTCACCAGGGCGATCATCCAGCTACAGGCGAGAATTCCCGCTATGAAGGCAGCGATAAAACCTGCGATGAGTGGCACGTTGTCCACCGTTCGGGCAGGTTCCTCCAGATAATCTTTGGTCTCGAGAATCATGGCCCCGAAAATCACCGGCAATACCATCAAAAAAGAAAAACGCGCAGCTTTGTCGCGACCCAATCCACTGAGCAGCGCCACGGAAATGGTCGAACCCGATCTCGAAACCCCGGGTAACACGGCAACTGCCTGGGCGATGCCGATAAGCAAAACCCTTTTGAACGTCAGTTCGCCCTTATAATCGGGTATACGCGTGGTACTCCAAAGCAATAAGGCTGTGAAAAGCAACGAACCTCCAACGAGCAAAATATTTCCTGCAAAGAGGGACTCGATTTCATCCTTGAAAAATACACCCACAAAAAAAACGGGGACCATACTCAGGGCGATAAATGCCACGTATTTGGTCTCTGCATTCCAGGTGAATTTCAGCAGACCGCTGATAAGTTCCAGGATGTCCTTACGGAAAACGACCACAGTACTCAAGGCAGTGGCCACGTGTAAAACGATGGTAAATAACAGACTTTCCTCTCCATCCATTTTGTCACCCATCATCACTTTCGCGATTTCGAGGTGACCGCTGCTGCTTACGGGCAAAAATTCTGTCAGACCCTGGATAAGGCCCAGGATGATGGCTTCAATCAAACTCATATACGCGGTAGCTGCTCTTTATCAGTGTCCCTGAAACCGGACTTGCGTTTCAGAATGGCGTAAAAAATCACCCCGTACCCAATGAGCGCTACGATGGGGGCCACTGTAATTCGGCGCGGGCTGAATATTTCTTCGGTGAATACATTCGGATCTTCGCTCCCTCCACCAATCATGAGGATAAAACCGAGTATCACAATGCCAATGCCGATCAACAAAAATTTATAGTTTTCTCTTCCGAATGAAAATTGAACATCATCTGTCTCAGGGGTTCGGCGTAGTTCTTTTTGAGCCATTTTTTGTGTTTTAATAAATTTTACTCGCATCAGCGCGCAGGTATCGCCTTACGGCAAATAAAGTCGATAATCCTGAAATAACGATTCCCAACAGGGCCACCAATCCGAAGAGTTTAACAAACATTATCAGGTCGTTGAGTTCAAAAAACTCCGGAACCTCCGTGCGGATGGTATACAGCACACCCAAAATAAGCAGGATGGCGATGAAACTCGCATAGAGTCCCTGCAAAACACCTGTCAATATAAAAGGCCGCTGAATAAATCCGCTGGTGGCACCGACCAGTTGCATACTTCTGATGGTAAAACGTTTGGAATAAATCGTCAGGCGGATGGTATTGTTGATCAGGGCAATGGCGACCAACAACAAGAGAAAGCTAAATCCGAGTAGAAAAAGCCCGATTTTATTGACGTTTTCATTGATCTGCCTGATGAGATTTGGACTGTAAATCACTTCGGCAATTTCCGGATGGGTTTCGATTTGTAACACGATGGCCTCGATGCTGTCGTTCTGTGCATAATCGGCGTTCAGGCGCAATTCGATCATCGCTTGCAGTGGGTTGTAACCCAAAAAAGTGAGAAAGTCCTCGCCAAGATCATCTGAAAGTTGCTGGGCGGCGTCTTCTTTGCTGACGTATTGTGTGCTTTTGGTAAAAGGCTCGGCATCGAGTTCTTTCTTCATGCGCATCACGTCGGCCTCATTGGCATTGTCTTCCAGAAAAAGCTGAACCTGAATGTTTTCCTTGACGTAATTGGAAAGCTTTTGAGCGTTTAATATTAACACCGCCAGAATTCCCAGCATAAAAAGCACCAGCGAAATACCAATGACGGTGGAGATGGCGCTGGATCGGGCGCGGCGTTTAGCAAATTTATCGGGTGATGTAGCCATTTCGGAGCGCTAAAGTAAATAATTTAAACGCATCGAAACTTTCACTTTGGGCAGATTGTAACTGAGAATGAAAATAGCCAAAAAAAGTCAGCGTTGCTCATACATGCAACGCTGACGGGAAGTTGGATAAGCTGATTGAATTTTATTGCACCACGATTTTTTTCCTGACGGGTTCTCTCACACCCACAAAATGAATTTCCATCACATAAGTGCCGGCTTGCAGGGATGATATCTCAATGGAAGGCTCCTCATTCCCGATTGTTTGATGATGTACAAGCGCACCGCGCATATCGTAAAGTTTGACGGTTTCTACTCTTTCATCTCCCGCATCAATTCGCACTTCCGTGGCAGTGGGGTTGGGATAAATTCCCACCTGGTTTACCTGCACATCATTGACATCAGTCGTGAGGGTATAATACATGACGTTGTTGAAATCCACTGCCTCATTTAGGTTGATATGTGCAAATTCCCCACCAATATACAGCGCATTCCCCCATTGCGCAGCAGAGTATACCGGACCATCGTTCCAAACAATAGGTACGGGCATGATATCTTCGTGCAAATGGTAGATGTATCCGGCATTTCCACCAATGATGCCCACCAATTCACTGGCTTCATAACGCCCACAAACCAAAAGTTTGTCACCAATGACCTGAAGCTCTTTAATTTCATGATCAAAGGGTGCGAAAGGATCGGAATATACCGAAACCCATTCCTGTGTGGTTTCGTCAAAATAAATTACACCAACATCATTTGAAACGCCGCCGACGGGGAGCCGACCACCGGCCACAAGGGTATCGTGAAATACGGTGACTGTATAAATAATTCCCAGAAATGCGGTTCCCATTCTATTCCATTCTGAGCCATTCCATGTTGCGATGTAAGGCACTTCCGGATCGGTGAAATTAAATCCTGTGAATGCCCCGCCGATAACGAGTTGTTCATTGTAATGGGTCATTCCATAGATGGGTCCGTTGAAATCTCCGGGCATAAATTCCCATCCGGAAGTTTCGAGTTTGGCTACACCATACGAGACACCAGCAAAACCTATAGACAATCCGGCAGCATAAAGTTCGCCATCGTGAACATACAGATCTGTTATTTCCGGCGGACCCGATCCGACAAAAACACCCGTAAGCTCCCATTCTTCGCCGGTCCAGCGCGCCAGGTCAACATTTGCACCTAAGCTACCACCCAAGTAAATTTCTCCATCCAATACGGCACCAGTCACTATATTGCCTTCGATTCCATCACCCATCGTTTCATATCCGGAGCCATTCCACAGTACCACATTGGTGCATTCAATGCCACTGGCGTTTGTGAATGTGCCGGCAATAACCAGCGCATTCTCTTCTTGCCATTCAAGCAGAACACGTACCTCGCCATTCACACCATCCTGCAACGGCTGCCAGTTGGTGGTTGGTGGGTATCCTGGCTGGATAAGCGCCAACTCGTCTACCGTAAATCCATTCGCTCTGGCCCAGACGGGTATTTCATCGTAAGGCATGTCAAGGAGATAGGCATTGTTTATTTCCGTTTTTACCTTTTCGGCAAATATTGCAAACCCACTTTCGATGAGGAGGTGACCTACAGCACAGGGCGTGTTTTTGAAATCAATGAAATAGGGAATCCGGTATGCGTGTCCGGTATTGATGGGAAAATCCCTGGCCCGGGCATATTTTTCCAGCGTATTGAGCAGATTGGCTCTCTGATTGAGACTTTCCAGTTCAAATCCCGGATGATGGGTATTGCGCAACAGGGTTATTACCTGCATCAGATGCGCTTCAATGCGCTGAGCTTCCGTTTCAAAATTTGTGATTTCCGAATACACAGTATGGTCAGTTTCTACCTGACTCCAAAGCGAATTCACCGTTTTCAGGTGATCGAGCAAAGGGTAGGAGGCTTCTGGTTTGATTTCAGGTTCTCCTACCGCAGCAGCGATCAGGTGGAAGCTTAAAGCAATGATTAGGGTAAAAAGTTTCTTCATGGTTGAAAGGTTTAAGGTCAATTTCGTTAGTCGCGCCAGCAGTTATTGCGAAGGACCGACATCAGATATACCATGAAGGTAAAAATATCCCGTCCAAAACATGTGGTCGCAGACGGTTATATAATTGGAGCAATTGAATTCCTGACGCTTAATTTATTCACTCGATACCCCTGCCATCCATAGCTTCCATGACGGTAATTGTAAATCCCATCAACCAAAATACAGTTGACATTAAAACCGAATATAGCATTCTTAACTGCCTGAAACCGGAAATATGAACTTTCCCTTCCAAATTATTGCAAGGTGCGTGTGGTTTAATGTTAAACGCCCGAAATCGGTGTTTTCGGTTCGACTTTCTGTTTTTTATTGTAGTTTATTTTTATTTCAACTAATTTCGGAGTATGAGTAATGAACTTTCCCGGATAACTATTGATCCTGCAATTTGCAATGGAAAACCGACCCTACGCGGAAAACGGATTGCGGTAAAAACCGTCATCGAATTTCTGGCAGCTGGTGATTCAGAGGAAGAAGTTTTAAAGCAGTTTCCATCGCTTGAGCCCGAAGATATTCGGGCAGCTCTGGCTTTTGCCGCAACTATGATGGACCATCCTTTTGCAATTAAATCGGTTGCCTGATGCCGCGTTATCTGGTAGATGCGAATCTTCCATATTACTTTTCGCTTTGGCGCACGGAAAAATTTATTCACCAATATGATTTAGGGGATACCTGGACCGACCGCATGATTTGGGATTATGCCAAAGAGCATCATTTGACAATCATCACAAAGGATACAGACTTCTATAATTTGATTCTTATTTCTGAACCGCCACCCAAAGTAATTCATATCAAGCTGGGTAACTTGCGTACGCGTGAGCTTTTTCACAGACTTAATGCAATCTGGGAGATTGTACTAAATTATAGCGAATCTTCGAAATTGGTGGTTGTCTATGCTGATAGAATAGAATATATGACATAAACGATCATTGTTTGATTTGATTCTTTTCAGTGCTGGATTGCCAGGAGTTGTTCAATCAAACAATCCTGCCATTTCCATACCTTTGCGCCTTCAAAAAAGCATAACCCATGGCGTATAATTTCCGCGAAATAGAAGAAAAGTGGCGCAAGCGCTGGATCGAAAAGCAGACCAACAAGGTGGTGGAAGATCCGGAAAAGGAAAAGTATTACGTGCTCGATATGTTTCCCTACCCGTCCGGAGCGGGCCTGCACGTTGGACACCCGCTCGGGTACATCGCCTCAGACGTTATGGCGCGGTACAAAAAGCATTTGGGGTACAACGTGCTGCACCCCATGGGTTTCGACTCGTTCGGACTGCCCGCTGAGCAATACGCCATACAAACCGGTCAGCACCCGGCCATCACCACCGAAAACAACATTGCCCGTTACAGGGAGCAGCTCGACCGCATCGGGTTCAATTACGACTGGAGCCGCGAAGTGCGCACCAGTGATCCTTCTTATTACCGCTGGACACAGTGGATTTTCAAACAGCTGTACAAGAGTTGGTACAACAAAGCCACCGACCGCGCAGAGCCCATCGATACCCTGGTTGCCGCTTTCGCGAAAAATGGTTCCTACGCAGCCGAAGCCGCCATCGACCGCGACTGGTACAAGTCTCTCGATATTTCGGATATGCCTTTCGGCGAATATTTTTCCGGGGAGTTCACTGCCACCGATTGGGATGTACTTACAACCGAGCAGCGCGATCGCGTTCTTTCGCATTACCGCCTGGCTTATCTTTCTGATACCTGGGTGAATTGGTGCGAAGCCCTCGGCACAGTTCTCGCCAACGATGAAGTGAAAGATGGCCTCAGCGAACGCGGCGGCCATCCCGTAGAGCAGCGACTCATGAAACAGTGGAGCCTGCGTATCACGGCTTATGCCGATCGTCTGATCAAAGGATTGGAAAATGTCGACTGGGCTGACAGCATCAAAGAAATGCAGCGCAACTGGATCGGGAAGTCACTGGGCGCCATGGTGCGCTTTCATGTTGCTGATTCAGATGCACATATTGACGTTTTTACC
>JBGTLS010000121.1:0-3674 GCA_041744015.1 Cryomorpha sp.
CTCTATCGGCCGGATGCGCTTTTTTATTATACCAACTGTGTTTATCAATACTGTCGACACAAAATAATTTCACTTTACCCTCATTGACCAAATGAGAAACGGAATCAATTAATTTAAAATCCCGACTTTCAAAAAATCTTCCCATCGTAGAAGGAAAAATAATTACAGGAGTTCCATAATGCCCGTAAACCAACATTTCGAAATCTTTGCCGAGGGTTGGCGAATACCACTTTTTATGCTCTTCTTTCACAAATGGATTTTAAATTCAGTTCTAAAACTTCACAAGGCCAATTCATTAACTGACTTAGAAATAGTTCGCAAAGTTACATAGACCATTGGATTTTGCATCTATATTATGAAAGTTTATTTTAAAATGAATGCTTCCAATAAAAAATTATTACCATAATTTAGTTAATATTCGATATATCAATATTTTAAAATATGACAATAAATCGAAACCAGGAGAAGGTGCTTCATAAAATGTGACCCGAAATTCAAGTCAGACTAAAAAAAATGTGATGTAAAAAATCACACCTCAATTCAATAATTGTAAGTTGTGCAATAAGAATCCATCATTTCATGGTTCACATAAATAGAACTGTCTAAAACCTTATTGAATTGAACTCTTCTAAACATTGGTAGATGTTTTATCCTGCGTTTTTTTCATGGCCATTGAATATGCTGATTTGTATTCTGATATCAACACTTTCCAATCAAAACTCTCTGAAAAATCTTCCAGTTTGTTGCGCTGAATCATCCGGTATCTCCGCGTGGTTTTGACAAAATGCAACATGAATCTCGCTAGACTTTCCGCGGCTTTTTTAGGAGATTTATTGTTTCTCCCCAATACAAAAACTCCCTTTTCTTCGTGTTCAGCATCCATTCCTTCCACGTATTTTCCGAATCCGGACAAATCGGAAGTTACGGCAGGAACCCCTCGGGCTACACACTCAAGTGGCGTATATCCCCACGGCTCATAATAACTCGGAAAAACACCCAAATGACAACCACGAACGAATTGTCCATAATCCATTCCAAATAATGGGTTGGTTGATTCGATAAAATCCGGATGGTAAACCATTTTCACCCTGTCCAGCGGTGAATTTACCATCTGTTCGTCGCGCATATAATTGAGCAATTCATCCTCAATATCATTTACCAGATTGTGGGTCACAATAATGGGCCAGGATTTTGTTTTCCAGGATTGGATGGTGCGACGATAGCGCAATTTCCAGTAATCGTCTATGAGTTCGCTCAAATCCGGAAGACGGTGTTCGTCGGATGATCTGGCAGCCGCATAAAAAAGTCTTTCTCCCAATTGTTTTTCAATTGCCTCACAGTTGCGTTTTATTTCCTGCATCACCCCCCGCGATTCAAGCACTTCCGGATTGATACTCCAGGTGGGCTTTTTTGTGATAAAAAACATCACAACAGTTTTATTAATTCCCTCGCGTACCATCATTTGGTTAAGCCATTTCAAAGCCATGAGGGTAATGTCGAAACCCTTGTTTTTAAATTCGTAACGGCCTGAAGTAAAAAAGTACAAGGTATTGTCCAGGTCAAAATCATACGAACTGAAAAAGTGACCGATAACAAATTCGTGAATCTTATCCTTGAATAATTCGTGTCTGTTTTGCACTTCGTGAAAGGCAGCATACCGATTAATATTTAAGCCATTGGGTGTAATTAAATCGGGTTTTTTTCCGAGAAGAAATTCACATTCCACTCCGGTAACTTCACTCACCGTGGTAAATGTATCTGCGGCATTTGCAGCAAAACGTTCTATCTGAACCTGTGGCAGAATACCAAACCGGCGTGATTCAAGTTCCCAGTCGTAACTCTGAATTTTATTGTAAAATTCACCATCATTTCCCGCAAGGTACCGGCCCAACATGGTGGCATGCGTGGTAAAAACAGTGGAAACAGGAATTTTTTCCCGTTTGATATCAAGAATTGGCAAGGCGGCCATCCATTCATGAAAATGAGCCACGATATCTCTTTTCCCTTTTACAACTTCCTTGCTGAGGATGGTGAAAAAGGTGCGATTCAGATCGGACCATAACACCATTTTTTCCACGAGTTGATCCTCGCGGTTTGTTTCTATTCCGAAATCCTGTTTTAAATGCCGGTGCAGCGTTTCCAGCCTGTTGAATACATTCTGCGGATTGAGGAGCACCACTTTTGGCCGACCTGTAACCAACCACCTGCCGTACCAAACCTCGTAACCCATGTTGCGCATTTTTTCAACAGTGCGTCCGATTGGATCATTCAGATTGTTGATTTGATCAAATTCTGCAGCGATATCCTTATGCTCCAGGGGGCCAAGAAGACAATAGTCATCACCCCACAATTCTATGGCTGCAGCTACTTTGGATCTGATTACGGTATATATTCCACCTACCTGATTGCACACTTCCCATGCGCATTCAATGATTAAAGGCTGCTCTTTTGAAGGAGTATTCATATTTCTGGTTTAATGGTGTCGCCTAAAGGAAAGAAATTCCTTGTAAAAGAAATGTATGAATTCCTACTTATTTAAAAAGTGTGATCAGTCGAATGAATTTTCATCTTCTATTTCCGCATGTGTTTTGGCAGAATCAGACACAAGCCCGTTGAGTTCATTTAATTCTTCAGGGGTGATATACCGCCATTTCCCCACGGGTAAATCCAATTTTATGTTCATGATTCTTACCCTTTTTAATTTCACAACAGTGTAGCCCAAATATTCGCACATTCTGCGGATTTGGCGGTTTAAGCCCTGAGTAAGAACAATTCTGAATTGGGCAGGAGCAATTTTTTCGACAAAACATTCTCTGGTAACTGTGTCGAGAATGGGGACGCCACTTTGCATTTGGCGGATAAATTCCGGGGTGATTATTCTGGTTACTGTAACGATATATTCCTTTTCGTGGTTATTTCTCGCCCGAAGAATTTTATTTACAATATCACCATCATTGGTTAAAAAAATTAATCCTTCACTCGGCTTGTCGAGGCGACCGATCGGAAATATGCGTGAGGGATAATTGATGTAATCGATGATATTGTCTTTTTCAACCTTTGTGTCAGTGGTGCATACAATACCTACGGGTTTGTGAAAAGCGATATAAACCGGTCTATCCTGCGGAGGAGAAATTAATTTTCCATCTACCCGCACTTCGTCCCCCGGGCTGACTTTGGTACCCATTTCAGGTCGCTGACCATTGATAGTAATCCGACCTAGTTCGACTAATTTATCGGCTGCCCGGCGGGAACAATATCCCGCTTCACTGAGATATTTATTAATACGTGTGTTTTCTTTTTCGTCCATCAATGTGGAGATGGTTTAAATAATTTCACCTCTGCGACAAAAGTGCCAAATGGTATGAGAGATGCCAGAAATGCCAATAAAAACCTGATCGTCGACCACTTGTGCAATCTAGTAACCTGAAATAATAAAACCACATAAAGCATGAATAAAATTCCATGTGCCATGCCTACCACATAATTTGGTTCCGGCATTTCATAGCGGTATTTTAAAATCATGGTCAATCCCAAAAGCAGGAATGAACAACCTTCGAGAAATGCGACGAGTCGAAATCTACCCAGGGGTGAGCGGAGGAGTACATACATAATCGGGAATCAAAAATTTAGAAAAATTGAAAGTATTATGACCAGAGGACAAAAATAGGGAATTG
>JBGTLS010000122.1:0-4240 GCA_041744015.1 Cryomorpha sp.
GAAATCATTGGTTGATTATATCAATATTGGTCCCCCTACCGATATCCGATTTGGTACGGAACCAAAAATACAACTCGATGATGCTTTTGCAGAAGTAAGTGATATTCCCGTCTGGATAAAAGCAAACAGGGAAAAGAGAAAAGAAGCCGAACAACCGCTTATCACAACTTCCATGAAAGTAGATCGCTATACCAAAATGGGGATTGTCACTGATGTGAAACAGGAACTGCGTGAATCGAATGCGCTGAAAATAAATTATTCGGTGAACAAAGGGTCTGCGATAGACCGATAGTGAAAAGTAATGTTTTTAAAAGAAAAGCCTGAACCTTAAAGTTCAGGCTTTTCTTTTAATGATTCATCCACCAAGATCTCAGTCCTCTGCGGTATTTTTTTACCCTTTCGGAAAATAAACCGGAGTACCGCCACCACCGCAATGATTGAAACACCCAGCCCGATTAAATCGCTTGAGGTTGGAACAAATGAATCCAAATCTGCGTCGATCGAGCCGCGGGCCATTAGAAATAACAAAGTCAGGGCGACGGCATTGTTAACAAAATGAGCAATAATAGGTGCATACAGGGATTTGGTGCTCAGAAAAAGATACCCAAGCAATGCGCCAAGAATAAAACGAGGGAGAAAACCATAAAACTGAAGGTGTATCGCGCTGAACAAAAAAGCGGAAATCCAAACAGCCACATGGCCACTTCCCGTCCATTTTCGGATAATCGGAATCATCAAACCCCTGAATATCATTTCTTCACCAATCGCCGGAATGAGGGCGATGATGACAATATTGAGTAAGAGCGATGGTACATCTGTTACCTGGGTAAGCGCCACGGTAAGCTCTGCAGCTCCCTCTTCCATTGATTGTAGCACAGCTTCCAAACCAGAGAGAAATTCCGGTAGGGACATCAGGTTGTTAATCCATGAAAGTGCATTGATCAGCGGGAGGCATAATATCATTACCACAGCGGAGGCAATCAAAAGTGCAGGTGAAATGGGAAAAAGACCAATCTGACTTTTCCAGTTGGATGAAGTAAGTTTGGAAAAAACGATGGCCGGAACAATGAAAAGCCCGAGATGCTGGAATAAAAGCAAAACCCTGTTGACGTGTACCACCTGCACATTGCTGTAATCGCGCAATATGGCCTGATCCGTAAAAACATTGATACCCCACAAAGCCGAAATCAGTCCCTGAGCCATCAGCATAAAAACGCCGACAATCATAAAACAGAGGAGGAAGAGAACGAGAAGTTGGAGGAAGGGATCGGCGTTTGAAAAAGGCCTTGAAACCATGCGTTTCGATTTTGTAAATTTGCAGTCGAAAAGATGGTAAAGATAGGCAATATAGCGTTGGGGGAATTTCCTCTTTTGCTCGCACCCATGGAGGATGTGAGCGATCCACCCTTTCGTGCGCTTTGTAAAAAACACGGCGCCGATCTGATGTTTACCGAGTTTATTTCATCCGAAGGATTGATTCGTGATGCTGCGAAAAGTATACAAAAACTGGACATATACGAATACGAACGCCCTGTAGGCATTCAGATTTTTGGCAGCGAACTCGACTCGATGATCCGTTCAGCTGAAATTGTCGAAGCTACCAATCCGGACATTCTCGATATCAATTACGGCTGCCCGGTACACAAAGTAGCCTGCAAGGGCATGGGGGCCGGAATTTTACAGGACATCCCTAAAATGGTTCGCCTCACGGATGCCGTGGTGAAAGCCACCAAACTTCCCGTGACGGTAAAAACACGACTTGGCTGGAGCGAAACCACAAAA
The DNA here is from genome assembly GCA_041744015.1 of Cryomorpha sp. Classification (GTDB taxonomy): domain Bacteria; phylum Bacteroidota; class Bacteroidia; order Flavobacteriales_D; family Cryomorphaceae; genus JBBQZU01. The sequence continues at coordinate 1,783 of JBGTLS010000122.1, forward strand.
TACATCGTTGACGTGGCAGAAAGACTTCAGGATGTAGGTATTCAGGCGATATCCATTCACGGCCGTACCCGGCAGCAAATGTATAAGGGGGAAGCAGACTGGACCCTTATCAATGCGGTGAAAAATAATCCACGAATGCATATACCTGTATTCGGAAACGGCGATGTGGATACACCTGAAAAAGCATTGGAATACCGAAACCGTTATGACGTCGATGGAATCATGATTGGGAGAGCCAGTATCGGGAACCCATGGATTTTCAATCAGATCAAACATTTTTTTGCAACGGGCGAACACCTCGCCCCACCTGACATCTCCGCACGGGTGGATGCTGCCCTTCAACACCTCCAGATGGGACTTGATTGGAAAGGACAAAAACTGGGCGTGATTGAAATGCGGCGTCATTACGCCAATTATTTTCGCAATATTCAGGGTTTTAAAGACTACAGAATCCGGTTGGTTACGGAAGACGATGCTGATACGGTGAAGACCGTTTTGGAAGAGATTCGTGAGAATTTTGGTACTTACGCTTTCGCTTAACGCAAACCCGCATATTTCCTGGTAAAAATCTGAACGGGTGCGATGGATGAAATGATACCGCAACTCACCACCAGTGCGAAAATGGCCAGCAGATCCGTCTTGGCAATCTCAACAGGATAATAATCCACAAGACCACCTTCCAGTCGGATGAGGCCATACGTTTGTTGCAAATACACGAGCAGCAAACCCAACCCCAATCCCACCGAAGCGCCAACAGTATTGATCAGGGCGCCTTCAATAAAGAAAATCCTTTTGATCAGTGCAGGGGATGCGCCCATCCCGGAAAGAATCCGGATATCCCGGCGCTTTTCGTTGATAAGCAGCGTCAGCGCAGCAATGATATTAAATGTGGCAATCAACATGATAAAACCCATGATGACAAAAGTGGCCCACTTTTCGGTCTTGTTGGTTTTATAAACAAGTTCGTTCTTTTGCAGACGGCTTTTTACTTCAAAATTTCCACCTACAACATCCTGAACAAGGGCTCGAGCTTTATCGAGACTCAATCCATCTTCAACCTGAATTTCGAGGGCGGAATACTCATTTTTGTAAGCGAGGAGCTCTGCGGCAAAATCAAGTGGAACGATGACAAAATCGGAGTCAAAATCAATATTGATGGTGAAAATTCCGGCTACAGGAATACCCCTTGTGGTAAATGCATCAATATTGGTTCCCAGTTTTTTGCCCCTTTGAATTGCCTTTAAGCGGAGGGGATTGTAGGCCTGTTCAAACATGCGCAGGTTGAGATCGTATTTCACCCCGACCCCGATGATGGAGGAGGCCGTATTGTTGAGGGCAAGGTCAGCCACCCCGTCGAGCAACATACTGTCGAGGCCGGAAGTCCGGATGAAGGAGGGCTCCACCCCCTTTACAATGACGATTCGCTGATTTCCGTCGTATTCGGCCAGAACATATTCTTCGATCGACTCCGAACAGGAGACAATTCCCGGCAGGGACAGTATTGACGTTTTGTCAAGGCTGTCCGCATGAATTACTTTATCGTTGAGCGGTTTTACCGAAAGGTCTGCATCGAAATACTTGTACCGATCGTCTATCAGGCTTTCAATCCCGTTGAATGCCGACAAAATAACGACCATGGCCATCGTAACAACAGCCACTACGAGCATGCAAATGAGGCTCATAATGGTGATGATCGAAAGGGTATTTTTCGAAAGAAGATACCGCCGTGCTATGAAATACCCAACACTTATCACGTTACGATTTCAGCAGGTCGTCGATTTGTTGGGCGTAGTCGAGGCTGTCGTCAAGATAAAAGAGTAGCTCTGGAACAATTCGCACCTGTTTGCCAATCTTGTGACCGAGAAGCCCCCTCACCGCTCCGGTTTTCGACTTTACCATATCTAGCACACTTTGTTTGTCGATACCTGAATTTGTAAAAAAACTGAGATACACTTTCGCCACGCCGAGATCCGGGCTCATTCGTACGATGGTAACCGTAATAAAAGCACCTCCAAAGAGTTCCCGGGCTTTTTCCTGAAAAATGATTGCAAGGTCCTGCTGGATAAGCTTACCTACTTTTTCCTGTCTGATGGTTGCCATAATTCAATATAGAAAGTTGTTGTAAGGATATCTTACTTCGTGAATCGATTTTGCGTGTTTGTAGAGTTTCTCCCGGAGCTCGTCAATATTGGTCCTTTCAACAGAAGAAACAAATACCACCTCATCAGCGCGCACCTTCGACATCCAGGATTTTTTAATCATTTCCAACTGATCAACCTCCTCCTCAGCCTCCGCTTCCTGTGGATCGACTGGCTTGGGCTTGTATCTGTCGAGTTTATTGAACACCACGATGGTAGGCTTTTCGTCACAGCCGATTTCTGTCAGAGTTTTGTTGACTGTATTATAATGATCCTCGAAATTCGGATGTGAAATATCTACCACATGAAGCAGCAAATCC
>JBGTLS010000123.1:0-8274 GCA_041744015.1 Cryomorpha sp.
TGCTTCGCGCAAGTTCATAAGATACTGCGACCAGATCCGTAGTACCGGATTTCTAAGTATGACGATGATTTTGGCTTTCGGATTGAATTCAAATATTGATTCAGCAGCATGCGAACAGATCATGTAAGAATTACTTATCTCCCCAACAGCTGATTCGCCATTCACTCCGGAAAAAAGAGCTTCATAATGCTGTTTTGAATCAACGTGTGCGATATGTATCTGGTGCTTCATTCCCGCCTTAATATACGCGTCGAGGTCTATCTTCACGTCGAGTGCGTACTCCGGTAAAAATTCCTCGTGGCGTATATCCTTTTTGGAAAAATGATTGGTCTCCTTAATACTGGGCAGAAAGATATCTGGATGCTGGTCCAGATAGTGATAAAGAGATGTCGTACCACCCTTTACAACTCCAACTACAAAAAAATTTGGGATCACTCTGCCGGAATCGCTCATAAATTCAGTAAACCAATTTGACGCATTACTCATGATTCCTATTGATCTCCACCTCTGTTTACTTTATCAAGTGATAGCCTGGCTCCAATGATTTTATCCCTTTCATAAAAATAATAGATCAGTGCAAGAGCAGTAATTGACTGTGCAGCGTAAATAGTTAAATATCCATTTGTTATGGAATCAAAAAGCGTTGCCAATAATAGAAACTTCAAAGTAACCAGAAGGACATTACGCTTAATGTGTTTGATTTTCATGACGTAATTGAAGGCCAACACAAACTGAAAATACAACAGGGCGGCCCCAATAAAGCCATACATAAAGATCTGACCAATAATTCCCACATCAGAAGCATAAAAATAACCAAAGAAATAATTATAGCCTCCTTCTACCCACTGCCCACTTACCTTACCGTTTCCCCACCATGGATTTTTCTCTATATATTCCAGGGCAATTCTAACTTCACTCAACCTCACAGATTCTTCACCCTCCGCATTTGCCGCTCCAAAAAGAGTTGCCACTGCATCTTCAAACATGACATAATACTTTACAATAATATCAGGTGCAAAAAAAGCGACAAATGAAAATAACAACAGGATGGGGACTAAAAAAATCAGTATCAGCATTACCTGCCTCCGCGGTGTAATGGCCGTCAAATAAAATGCGGCCAAACTCACCAAAACAGCGGCTATAGAAGTTCTGTCAAACCGAACAAATACCACATAAATCAAAAATAAGCTGCTGTATAACAAGTATTTAAGATTTTTCTGGTATACTGCTTTCACAAAATAATAGAGTGTGCCAAAAAATATAAAGCCCATATTGAACCTGTAGTAAACGTCTCCACCTTTCGCATCCTGCGCGCCAGCCAAACCCGTTTCAATAAACTGGGCAGGGTCTACAAAAAAGGTCATTCCATAGAACATAATTGCATTAACCCAGGCTGTTAGTACGAGCATTCGTTCCACAAGCTCAATTTCCACTTCCTTGGACCTTAGCATGTTATAAACAACAAGTGGACCCAATATCAAATAGAAATCGCGGTAAGCTAAATAGCCATAGATTGGCGGTTGACCGAATTCTGAATAAGCTGCAAATGCAGCCAGAAAAGGCAATAGACAAAGCAATCCCAGATAAATTTCAAAGCTGTTGAAACGATAATTTCCTGCTGCAATGCGTTTTAAAATTCTGTAAAACACATATACGAATAGCGTTACTTCATATACGGCCTCTGCAATAAGTTCGACAACTGGTACAACGCTTATAAGCAGCACCCGATAAGTAACCATAAAATTGAAAAACAGGAATATTGACAGTAGGGTAGTTTTGTTCAACAACCTTTCCATTTCAAAAGGGTTGTTGGTGTACAATACTTTGGTAGTAGATGACATATCTCTCATCATTAATTTTTCAGCCACATCGACAAATCACGACCAGTCAATTTCTCTAACTCTCGAATATCGTCCAGAAAAACGGATTCTGTAAGTTCCTTTTTCAAACCAGAATCTAAACTTACCTTTTGTATACTCTTATTCATCAATTGTGACTTTAAGGCTGCCAATCGAAACTGTAACTTATCTGGAAGAATGGCTTTTAATGATTCCTTTATCCCGCTTCGTTTGTGAAGCATTTTGATCAATCCTTTTCTTTTGGGTATGCCACTGGGATTTAACTGGACTGAAGTATCAATAAATACATCCGCTCTCAGATCACAAAAAGACAACAAATCTTTCAAATTTTCATCTCGTTCTTTTAGGTCTTCAGTAAAATATATTTTGAGATTGGGAAAGGCTTCCTGAAAAGCCTTAACCCGCTTCGCATACAAACTTCCACCTAGGTAATCATATCCCAATTGAATAGCTCTGCGGGCATTTGCATTTTCAAACTTGATGGCCTGATCAAACGGAAGGGTTTCCAGGCCATTTTTTACGAACATGAGGTAGTGGCTGAATGCCCGATCCACTGGATTTCTCAGAACCAATATCGCCTTTACATCCTGAATTCGGGATCCGTAATACTTTCGGGCATTTTTAATGGTTTGTTCGGCATTTGGTAAATGCGCCACAGAGGCATCACAAATTTTTTGAAATGGTTTAACACCTTTATACATTTCGGTATACGCCTTCAGATCTACAATTTGCCGGTCTCTTATTCCTGAAGGTATCTCTTCCGCTGGTCTACCATGATAAGCGAAAAATCCCGGCTCTTTTCGGGGCATGTACACATCAGGATGTTGCTTTAAATAAAAAGCCAGTGACGTTGTTCCACTTTTCGCAGCACCGAGAATAAGTATATCAGGCAGATTAACTTCCTGACCTTCAAAATTCACTTTCATTGTAGGAATTGGGTGAGATACAAAAATGCGTACAAATGTTTAAAAATAGTTGTAACATATAGCATTAAATCGCTGCAAAATAAGAATTTTGTGTGGTATGCATGCTACGACTTTTAAAACCAATGGTTGCCGTTTGCCTGATTTCATTATACCGGGCGCAGCCAAAAGTGGAACCACAACATTGTTCCAAATACTCAATCAACATCCATCCATTTTTTTTCCTGCCAACAGGAAGGAACCTTTTTATTTCAGCTTTGGCAACGAAAAACCAACTTATACCGACCAATCGTTCGTAGATAATTTAGTATGGAAAACCAGAGATTATGTGGATTTATACGCCAATTGTCCAGAAGATTCACTCGCAGGAGATGCATCTACTTCATATTTGTATACGGCGCATAATACCATCCAACACATGCAAGAATTGTATGGCAACAATTTGAGTGAAGTCAAGGTGATTATTCTCCTAAGAAATCCAATAGACCGGGCCTACTCACATTACACTTATCTGATTCGAAACGGCTTGGAGACCAGGTCATTTGAAGAAGCAATTTCGCCTGAGGGAATATCAACCTGGAAGAAATTTCGCTGGGGATTCGACTACCTGGGGTATGGACTATACGCAGATCAAATTCAGGTTTTTCAGGAAAACTTTCCGAAATGCAAAATCTTATTGAGCGAAGATTTAAAAAATATTGATCATACAATAAATCAGGTCCTCTCGTTTCTGGAATTACCTTTCGTTCAATTAAATACGGGGATTAATGCCAATCCAAGCGGAATACCAAAAAGTCGAATAATCGTCAATGCAATGCGAACCAACCCAATCCTCAAAGCTGCAGTTGGGCTTTTGCCTGACAGGCTAAAACAAAAAGCTATAAGTTCGCGTGATACTTTAATGGCAAAAATGTTGCGAAAGGAACCAATGTTAGAATCAACCCGTAGAAAGTTATTACAATTTTACAGACCAGATGTAGAACTATTGGAAAAAAGGATCAACCGGGATCTTTCTCACTGGATTAATTCATAAATCATTGAATCTACCGAAATTTCTTTTTGTTGGTACTGCTAAAGCAGGTACAACTTCGATTTACGAATATTTGAAACAACACGATGAAATAGTGATTCCAAAAAAGGAAACATTTTATTTCATCAGAGATTCCATGGCAGAAAATCATCTTCCTTATCCACAGCAACGTCCAAAGAAAGAACTGGTTTTGACTGAAAAGGAATATTTTTCGCATTACGAAAAAATAGATACTTCCAAAATTGCAGGGGAAATCGGTACCGGCTATCTCTATTATTATGAAGAAAGTGCCAGGCGTATTAAGGAAACGCTCGGAACAGATGTGAAGATTTGTATAATGCTGCGCAATCCGGCAGACAGGTGTTTCTCATCTTACTTACATTTCGTCAAAGATTTGCATGAGACCTGCACATTTGAAGTCGCTTTATCTTCTGAAAAAAGCCGTATAGATGCAGAGTGGGATTTTATGTGGCACCATTCCGCTATGGGCTTTTATGCAAATCAGGTCGCCCATTTCACCGATATTTTTCCAAACGTAAAAATTTGGTTATATGATGATTTTCGCGTCCGACCCATTGAAATCATGGATGAAATTATCGAATTCATTGGGGCTTCACCCAAAACAGATTGGAAGATTGAAAAAATATTTAACCCTTCAGGCCAACCAAAAAACAAAAGCCTGCAAAAGTTTATTACACACGAAAATCCTATCAAGTCCTTGCTCAGGCCCCTCTTTCGATTGGTTCTGAGCAATGAAAAACGCGAGAAGATCAGAAAAAACGCGAAAAACCGGAATATCAAAAAAGGCCTGCAAATGACTCATGAGGAGAATTTACATCTCCTGGAAATTTACAAGTCTGATATTATTCGTCTGGAAAAGATCTTGAACAGAAGTCTGGAATCCTGGCTTAAGGCTCCAAACCAGGTTTAGATTTATAGAACGGATTGTAAAAAGTCATGATATTGTACTTCCGGTAAATAAATATGGCTCCAAGCACATTCCAGCCAACCGTACTTATTAATGTTGCCCAGGCCGCACCTTCCATACCGAATAACGGGATGAATATGATATTGAGAATAATGTTGACAACAGTGGTTATGGCCACAATTTTAGTAAAGTATAATTGATCTCCGGATACATTCAAAAATACCGCCACCATTCCGGACCAGGCGTTGATGAGCTGAGTCAGCGCAAATATGCGCAATGTATTTGCTCCGATCACGAATTCTTCTTTGACAAGTCCTAAAATAAACTCGGGGAAAATCATCAAAACCAGTGATACGGGAAAAGCGAATAAAAAGGTTATTTTGGTAGAGTACTGCACCACATTATTCAGTTGTACCCGCTTATCAGCCCAAAACAACTCGGCCATTTTAGGCATGGCTATGGTTTTCAGGGCACCAATTACAAAATTTGTAATAACCGATAATTTCAGTGCCATAGTGAACACACCAACAATCCCCGTATCCGCAAAATACCCGAGCATAAGGGTATCTATTTTGCCATTAATCAGCTGAATAAAAGAGGTGAGGATCATTGGTAAAGAGATCAGAAAATGATACTTAAATGAATAAGTATTTTCCTCCTGACTTATAATATTCGCCACCTTTGTTTTATTCAGGTAGCGCATAATATAGATCATCGTAATTACCAGTGAGATTACGGCACCCAGAGCGTAGAACAACAGAGGATCAGCGGCGGTGAGCACAAAAAATGATGCAATGATGGTTCCCACTAACGCAACCAACTGCATACTTAAATTTCGAAAAAATTCGCTGATTTGAACAACCTTAAGGCCCCGAATGAACTCGACATTAATCGTCAAAATGACAATAACCGGAACGGTCAATCCTGTAATTTGAAAAGGCAAAGTCAGATTCGGATCTTTGAAAATCACATTTGCGAAATAGTGAGAAGACACGAAAAATCCTACACCCAATATTACACCCAGAATTGAAGCAAATTTGAGAATGGATTTGTACAATGCAGTCACTGTACTGAATTGCCCTGTAGCCACATATTGGGATACAAATCGCACAATGGAGGTGTTAAAACCAAGACATCCCACCATCACCAACAAACCTGATATAGCCAGACATAGATTGAAGATTCCAAGTCCTTCCTGGCCTAATTTTCTGGCTATGAAAAACATAAGACCATAACTCACCAACATTGTGGCGATTCGGTAAATAAAGGAAACAGCGCCTCCCTTCAGGACTTCACCCACATCATCATCAGCTCCCTTTTTGGCAAAAAGTTTTTTCTTTAACTTTTTCTTAAGTGTGTTAAACATAGGAATGTGGACGCGAATCGCAAATGTTTAGAGCCTGCGAAGATGGGAAAATTATCGTCATATATGCTCTGGAAGATTAAAAAATAGGAGATCGGGCGTAAGCCAATTTAAATGCCGAAATCGATATATGCAACGTCCAGGAATTTATATCTGAATGATCTGGGATTTTTCAGTTATACACCGGTATGTCGTGCTGTGATCATATTCCAAATAGTCATGACAACAATCTTCAGATCAAACCAAAATGACCAATTTTGGATGTAAAACACATCCATTCGAACCCTGTTATACATTTGCCTAACCTCTTTCGTTTCTCCCCTGAATCCTTTGGCCTGCGCCAAACCAGTAATACCGGGCTTCACCCAATGGCGCACCATAAAAGGAGCGATAAGCTTAGCATACATGCGTGTGTGGCTCAGCATATGTGGTCGGGGGCCGACCACAGACATTTCACCTCTAAGCACGTTGATAAATTGCGGAAGTTCATCAAGATTGGTCTTTCTCAGAAAAGCTCCTACTCGGGTAATTCTTTGATCTCCGGCAGTGGCCTGCACCAAATCAGAATCCCTATTTACCCTCATCGTTCTGAATTTATAGCAGTAAAAGGATTGATTGTCGAGGCCTGTGCGCTTCTGCTTAAAAAAGACAGGTCCGGGAGAATTTAGCCTTATAGCAATCGCCAGGATGGGAAACAACCAGGAGAAAATAAATACGAAAACAAGGATCGAAAAACCAAAATCAAAAAGTCGCTTTAAAAACTTGTTCGTGGTAATCTCAAGAGGTTCCTTTGCAACGGATACAATTGGTGTTGGGCCATTGTAATCCATGCTGACCTGAATGGTTTTCCGATTGAGCAAGTGAATAAACTCATTGAGAAAATTAATTTTTACATAATTGAGGTGACAAAACTTAATTAATTCTTTAATATGGTAATCAGGATTTGAAGGAAGCGCTATGTACACCTCATCAATTTCATACTCCAGCAGGAAATTGTGAATCTTATCAAATTTTTGCACCCTTAAATTTTCCTGATCTTCATTCACTCCGTAGCCAAAAAATCCAAGAAACTTGAAACCATACTCCGGATGTTGAATAATTTCGTTTACAAAGTCGATGGAAAATGGATTCACCCCCACCACAACCATGCGACGAAAGTTATACCCTTTCTTTCGGTACATCTTTAAATACCAATTGAAAAGAATGCGGGATGCACCTCCCATGATAAAAAAGAGCAAATAATACTTGAGAACGAATATGGGATTGTATTTTCCCTGAATCAGAGAGATAAAAGCGAGTGTAAGGAGAACATTAAAGAAAAGTGCTTTGATGAAATCCCAATAAATAGCAATCGTTTTGCGTCGTCGATTATCCACACTATAATCTCCAATCTTGGCAATTAGCAGCCAGGTAAAATTGATAAATAGAAAAAGTATGAGATAATCCGACTTGAGAAGTTGATGAAATGAGTGAAATTTCAGACTGAACCCAATCGTAAACGCGGCGTTTAGCATCACTAAATCCACGAAGAGATAAAGTAGTTTTTCGTAATTAGATAATCTAAACTTCATGAAGATTAGTTAAAAGAGTTGATCCGTCGGTTGTTACGAACAAACGCCAAAATGGTTAGCTTTGTCGACTAATATACAGGATTCATGACCATAAATGCAAAATTTTCATGAAACTATTCCAATTTTGCAACATTTATCGTTTTTGAAAGTATTTAGCTTTATTTGATAACAGACAATGAGTATTGTTAAATTTGCGCATTCGAAATTTCCATGAAGGAACGTGATAACAATATTTTTACCATTTACGACGAAATACTCCACAGATCGGTAAAGGAAAAGTTTTTGAATCAAAAGGCCGTGGCACTATGGATGACAGGCCTTTCAGGTTCCGGAAAAACTACAATTGCTAAAATTTTAGAAAAAAAACTCCTGGAAAAATCTTTTCTCACAATGTTGCTTGATGGAGACAATGTGCGCGATGGCCTAAATAAAAACCTGGGTTTTTCTGAATCCGATCGTCATGAAAACATACGACGGATTGCAGAGGTTAATAAGCTCTTTGTCAATTGTGGCATCATCACAATCAATTGTTTTGTAAGTCCTACAGAAGAGATCCGAAATCATGCCCAATCCATCATCGGAGCAGATGACTTTACAGAA
>JBGTLS010000124.1:0-7185 GCA_041744015.1 Cryomorpha sp.
GTAGTTTTGCAAAAAACCCCTTGGATCTTTCTGAGCTATATCCCTCATATCCAGATCCTCAAAGCTCACATAAGGCAAATCCTTGTAAACAGCTTTAAGCAAAGTTGTTTTACCGGTTTGGCGGGGTCCGGTGAGACTCAATACGGGAAACTTCTGACGTAATTGTTGGATTTTTGCAGAAAGCGTACGGGGAATCATGATTCAAAGCTATCCAATTTTGGACAAATATGCAATTCAAATGCAGATTTGTCCATTTTTATGCCGAATTGGCGAAATCATCGCTGCAGTCAAATAGGGTTTCGGTAAGGGTACTTGCGAAAAGAACTGCTGAACAGATGATGAGGCGGCATTGCTAATGGAAACAAATGAGGGATCTCCCACAAGTAAAAGCTGCAATGCAGGACAGAATAAAGCTGCAGGATAATTCCGGAAAAGCTTTATCTTTTATCTTTGAAAAAGAATGCAATATCAGCACAATGAATATAGACTCAATCAAAGTAGAACTCATTAACTGGATTGCTCAATTAAATGACCATGAGACCATTCATTCCTTGTTGTCGTTAAAGAAAAAGACAAAGCCTGCAAAAATCGCATCTGATTCAAAAATCTTCGGATCGGGCAAACATTTGGTCGAGTTTATTTCTGATGATTTCAATGCTCCACTAGATATGTTCAATGGATATCAAAAGTGAATTACCTCATTGATAAACATATCCTTCTCTGGTACATAATCCCTACCGATTGCAAAAAAATCTCACTCCCTCCACTCCCCCAACGCATCCGCAATCTTCCGGTCATTGCTCAGCCGGGGCACTTTATTCTGACCTCCGAGCTTGCCTTGCGATTTCATATAATGGTTAAAAGCTTCTTTCTGAAGACTGGTGATTTTGAGCGGCTGGAGAATTTTGCCCGCGATGAGGTCTTTGTAATAAATGTTTTTCTGCTGTAGCAAGGTGTCCAGATGTGCGACGAAAGCCCCTTCATCCCTGGGTTTTTTGGCGAAAGCCACCAACCACTCGTGATAAGGCAAACCGGAAGGTGGATTGATCTGAGGGGCCACAGTAAATTCGACAATCTCTGCGCCCTGACTGGCGGCGGCTTCCTGTATGGCGCCTTCCACCTCCTCGGCGATCACGTGCTCGCCAAAGGCGGAGGTGAAATGTTTAATCCGACCGGTGACGAGAATTTTGTACGGATTTTTGGAGGTAAACTTTACGGTGTCGCCGATGCTGTATGCCCAGAGTCCGGCGTTGGTGGAGAGCACAAGGGCGTAATTGACTCCGATTTCCACTTCCGGTAGCCGGAGCCGGGGCGGATTTTCATCAAAAAACTGGTCGGCGGGGATGAACTCAAAAAATATCCCGGCGTCGGTATTGAGCAAGAGAGACGGGCTGTTTTGATCGTCCTGAAAGGCGATAAAACCTTCGCTGGCCGGATAGGTTTCGATGCCCGGAACAGATCGCCCGATGAGTTTTTCAAACCGCGCCCGGTAAGGCTCAAAATTAACACCACCGTACACGAAGAGTTTGAAATTGGGAAACAAGTCTTTGATGGCCTCCTTCCCACTGCGCTCCAGCAATTTTTCAAAATAATGCTGCACCCAACTCGGTATCCCGGAAATGAGCCGCATATCTTCCTGCATCGTTTCGGTCACGATGGTGTCCACTTTGGTTTCCCAATCTTCGATGCTGTTGGTTTCAAATCCCGGAAGGCGGTTTTTTTGCAGATAGGATGGAATATGGTGGGCCACGATGCCCGATAGCCGGCCCGTGTCGATGTCTTTGGTTTTGGTAAGCACAGGGCTGCCCTGCAGGAAAATCATTTTTCCATCCGCAAATTGTGAATTGCCCGTTTGGGCGATATAGAGCAACAAAGCATTCCGGGCTGCCTCGATGTGGTGGGGCATGCTGTCTGCCGTGATCGGAATATATTTCACACCCGAAGTGGTACCCGAGGTTTTGGAAAAATACATGGGTTTGCCCGGCCAGAGCACATCGGCCTCACCTGCCACGAGCCGATCAAAATAAGATTTGAGTTGCTCATAGTCGCGGACCGGGACATTTTCGCGAAAGCGGTCATAATCCTGAATTTCTTCAAAGTGGTGGTCTACGCCAAAAGCGGTTTTCGCTGCTTTTGAGATCAGTGACCTGAAAATGGCTTCCTGGGTTTCTTCCGCGCGGCTTTTCCACTTGTCGACCTTCCTTTTGGTAAACCAGGCCAATGGCTTGCTTGCGAGTGATTTGATTCCCATTTTTAAGAAGAAAAAGCGATAAATTCCTGTGGATTGAGGGGTGTGCCGTTGTACCAGAGTTCGAAGTGCAAATGCGGACCATCGGAAAATTCTCCGGTATTGCCAGAGATGGCAATGGATTGTCCCGATTTCACCTGATCGCCCACTTTTTTCAGGAGTACCGCATTGTGTTTGTAAACAGAAATGAGGTTGTTGGGATGTTGAATTTGAATGACATTGCCTCCATCAGAGGTAAATGAAGCCATGACGATGGTACCGTCGTACACGGCATTCACGGGTTCGCCTTCCTCCGTGGCGAGATCAATGCCGAGGTGCCCGCTGGTAAAATCGAAGGAAGAAGTGATGACACCGCGAACCGGGGTGAAAAAGAAAATGCCTGGCAATCCGATGCTCTCTGCGGAATAAGGCGATCCCGTGGAAAGCGCGTATTGTTCCTGGGCTTCGACCTCAACCCGAAGTCGCTTATCCTCTTCCGAAACAGAAAAATCGAGGCCTTCATATGTACGTTGAAGAGAATCAGAAGCTAGGCCGGGACCCTGACTTTCGTCCAGGTCATCGTTCAAAACGCGCTGTAAACTTTCAAAATACTGGACGTATTGCGCCTGTGCTTTTTCGAGCGAGTCGGCCTTAATCGCAGCACTCACTGCGTTCAGTCTGGTTTGGGTGTCGCTGTAACCTGGTATATATTCTTTTAAAGGGGATAAAACGATTGTTCCCACGACCACCGCCGTGATGACCAGAAATACAAACACAACTCCGGCAATGACATTGATGGGGGTGAGGTAAGCGGAAAAACGCTCGTCGAATGTCGTGTCGTTCATCAACACCAGTCGATACCGGTTTTTCAATTTTTTGAGCAGTCGCTTTCGATCTTTCGGAATTTCTTTGGCCATTCCTTTTTCTTATGGGCTGTAAATATCCTAATAATTTACCGTGCGAGGTTAATGAGGACAATTCATTGTTTCTGGGAAAAATGCAATATTTTTGCAATTCTCAAGTTGTAACCAAAAAAGATTCCGGTTGAAAAAAATCCTTTCATACCGTACGGTTTTCATTTTACTCGCAGTGATCGCTGTGGTGGTCTCTGGCTGTTCGCGAAAAAAAGCGGGCTTTACCAACAAACTCTATCACAATACCACCTCGCATTACAACTGGTATTTCAATGCCAATGAAATAATCGTGCAGACGGAAGACCAGTTTTGGATGAACAAAACGGACAATTATCTCGAATTGTTGCCCGTATATGTTTTGCCTAATGAGATAGAACAAAAAAATCTCTATCCCCAGATGGATCTGGTGATCGAGAAAGCAAGTACAGTGATCGATCGCCACAGCATGTTGATCAGCAAACAGGAATATAACAAATGGATAGACGACAATTACCTGTTGATAGGTATTGCGAATTATTACAAGGGCAATTATGCCACGGCCCAGGAAATGTTCAGCTACGTCGTTAAGAAATACAAGACGGGTTCTGCCCGTTTTGATGCGGCCCTGTGGCTTGCGCGCACGTATGTGGAACAGAAAAATTACGGCCGGGCTACAACGGTCTTGTCGGCGATAGAAAAGGACAATTCGAAAGACCGACCCAAAGATTTTCAGGCCAATATCGAAATTGTCCATGCAGATAAATTTTTGCGCCAGGATCGTTACAAGGAAGCACTCCCCCATCTTGAGGACGCTGCGGCCCTTACAAAAGACAAACGGATGAAGGCGCGCCTTACCTTCATCACAGCGCAATGTTATCAGAAAGAAAACCGGTCGCAATTGGCGATTGACTATTTCGCTAAAGTGGTGGATATGAAGCCCGATTACGAGATGGAGTTTTATGCCAAAATCAGTCAGGCACTTGCGTTTGACAGGAAGCTCGACTCCGGTAAAATCAAGTCGATGCTCTACGGCATGGCGAAGGAAAAACAGAACGAGAAATACCTCGATCAGATATACTATGCACTTGCTGAAATAGAACTTGAAGAACAACATTACCCGGAAGGGAAGGAACTTTTGCTCCTTTCAGCCAGAAAAAGTATAAACAATCCCCGCCAGAAAGGGATGAGTTATCTCCGGTTGGCTGACATATATTTTATTGACCGTCAGTACACGGATGCCAAAAACTATTACGATAGCACGGCGGCATTCCTACCTGAAGATTATCCGGATTACAAGAACATTATATCCAAAGGCGCATCGCTCAATGATCTGGTCAATAATCTGAATATTATTGAAGTCAATGACAGCTTGTTAACACTTGTCGGAATGGATGAAAAAGACCGGAATAAAAAGATTCTACAGGTCATCGTTCAGCTTGAAAGAGAAGCCGAAGAGAAACGGCTGGCCGAACTCGAAGCCCTTGAGAAATTGCAGTACGGAACAGTTTCGGCATCAGGCGCAGGAGGAGCGGCGGGAGGCTCGGGGAAAAACTGGTATTTCTACAATCCCAATACGCTCAGCAGCGGATATCAGGATTTCCAGCAACGATGGGGACCGCGAAAACTGGAAGATAACTGGAGGCGCAAGAACAAAGCTGAAACCATCGCATTTACAAGTTCTCCCATGGGCCAGGATGATGGCACGGCGCAACTTGGTGGCGAACCGCCTCCGGCCAAAACGCTGGAAGATTACCTCGCGGAATTACCACTATCAGATTCAGCGCAAGCTGGTTTGCACAATGAAATCGTACAGGCATTGTACGACATTGGGGTTATTTACAAGGAAAACCTGTCGGATGCGGACAATGCCATTGAGTCGTTTTTACGGGTTACGAGCGATTACGACACCAGTGCCACAGCTCCGAGTGCGTATTACCAATTGTACAGAATTTATCTCCACAAGGAACAGACCGGGGGATTTGTCGGTACCGGTTATAGAGACAATTCAGATTTTTATAAAGACGTGATACTGGCAGATTATCCCACCACGGAGTATGCACGACTTATACTGGATCCAAACTACATTTCCGATAAAAACAAAAATTTTGCGGAAGAGAAATTGGCATACGAAGAGACATACAAGAAATACAGTCGCCGGCAGTACAACGATGTACTTATAGCTTGCAATGAAGTGATACAGCAGCAACCTGAGAACAATTTTCTTTCCAAATACTACCTTATAAAAGCCCTCTCCGTTTCTGCGCGAAATGATGCCACCGCTTTTGAGAATGTGCTACGCGAAATTATTGCCATGTTTCCTCAAACTGAAGAGGCCTTTAAAGCCGCAGAACTCCTTGGGGATTTGAATGAAGCAAAAGCGAAGTTGGCCCGGGCGCAGGCTCCCACAGATCAGACGGCTACGACCACCACAACACCCGATCCCGTAACGACAATCCCTGATCCCGCCAGCGCAGCTAATACCGCTATGTTTGCCGTTGACAACAATGCCGAACATTTCTTCGCGCTTATTTTCCCGAAGGAGGGAGTTGCAGCAACTGATTTGAAAGAGTTGGTAAGCGACTTCAACACAAGCTTTTTCAAAAATTCGAATCTGCGGATTACCAACAGTTTCATCGATAAAGACAATCAAATCATTATTGTTCGTAGCTTTGAAGACAAGACCAAGGCGATGGATTACTACAATACCTTTCTGGCCAATCAGGGCTTGTTAAAGGAATTGAATGAGCGCGGATACCAGCGGTTTATCATTACCACCAAGAATTTCACCGTGCTGTTTCGCAACAAAAATCCACAGGATTACGGTGCGTTTTTCGGACAGAATTATTTGTAATCGGTAAATAGAAAATTCCAATGTTTAAAAGTTCAAATAATCGTGATATGGCTAAAATCAATGAACCCAACGCACCTGAAAAGCTGAACCGGATTGTATCCGGAACCGAAATAGAAGGTGTCATTGTGTCTGACAGCAATATTCGAATCGATGGAAGGGTAAAAGGTTCTATTGATGTGAAAGGCAAACTCGTGGTAGGATCTACCGGGAGAATTGACGGACAAATCATCTGCGACAATGCCGAAATCGAAGGAAGTATCATCGGCAAAATAACAGTCAATGGCATTTTGTCTCTGAAGAGCACAGCTCGCCTCGACTGCGACATCATTACGCAGAAACTCGCCATTGAGCCCGGCGCTGTTTTCAGTGGAAATTGCGAAATGGGACCAGAGATTTCCAAGGAGGTGAAAACTCCTTTGCGCACAGGAATTCCTTCAGTGAATGCTGAATCTCAAAACAAGCAGACAATTCCTTTAACAACACATGCCGAAAAAGAATCTGTCCGGTAACGAAAGACCGAACGATTTTTATCGCTACACGGGAATGGCGATCAAAATGGCCGTTGTCATGTTACTCGGTGTAATGGGTGGCCAAAAACTCGATGAAAAAACCGGTAATAAAAGTCCCTGGTTCACCATCGGACTTTCCCTTCTCAGCGTAGGTGTCGCTATTTACATCGTCATCTCCGACACCCGCCAAAAATAGTTGATATGGCCGCATACCACCGCGATTTTTTACTGGTCACCATCCTTTCCGCCGTTGGAGCGTGGCTCACAGCAAATTTTCTTTTATCAGCCTCAGTACCCATTTCTTTTTGGCTCTGCCTGATTTTCATCGCGTTGATTTCCCAGTTCATTCACCTTCTCCTGACCCGGGCCAGCACCAAGCGTCCACAAATGTTTGTCGCGTGGTTTATGGGAGCGCTCAGCGGCAAGCTTTTTCTCTCCGCCATGCTTATGGTGGTAGTCGGTTTAACTGACAGAGAAAATTTAAAATTCACAGCCGTGGGTTTCCTTATCGCCTATGTGCTTTTGACAATAGTCGAAATCCGGCATCTGGTACCTCTTTTAAGAAATACAAAATCGTGATATTGCGCTATCATTGAAGCGCTTAAATCACAGGGAAAAAAACAGAGATAAATATTTCTTTCTGAACATTTATTGCCTAGTTTTGCAGTCGATTTTTAGCGCTCTCAAACCGTTGAAAATAGCGAT
>JBGTLS010000125.1:0-6803 GCA_041744015.1 Cryomorpha sp.
TTTTATGTGTTGAATCTGGGACTGTCATACGACGCGGAATACCTGGGACCAGTATACGGCATGAAAACAAAAATCAGCGGTGAAGGCCATACTGCCTCAGCCCTGGCTTAAGATTTCAAGGGCGCGCTTTAAGGCCTGAGGTATACCTTCAGGTTTTTTCCCGCCGGCAGTAGCGAAAAAAGCCTGACCTCCTCCGCCCCCTCCTATCAAACCAGCCAGTTCTTTCACAATCTGACCGGAATTATATCTTTTTGATTCAACTAAATCATCAGACAAAGCCACGCTAATCGTGGCTTTGTCGTTTTCAGCTGTCGCCAAAACGAGAAACAGGGGTGCCATTTCACTTCTGAGCTGAAAAGCAAGATCTTTGATGTTTGAAACGTCAAGTTCCACTTTCCGCGCAATAAAATTTACCCCATCTATCACTTCAATACCATCTATTAACTCCCGCTTGATCATCCCGGCCTGGGCTCTTTTAAACCGGCCAATCTCCCTAATCAATTCCTGGTTTTCCTCAAGTAAATCATCAATCGCTTTCCCCACGTTTCCGGGCGCTTTCATCTTTTCTGAAATAGCATCCAACAGATCGAGTCGCTCAAAGACGTGATTCTCTGCCGCCAGAGCTGTAATGGCTTCAATCCGGCGGATGCCAGATGCCACCGATCCTTCCGAAAGGATTTTAAAGAATCCAATTTCGCCCGTACGGTTTACATGTGTGCCACCGCAAAGTTCGACTGATTCCCCAAAACGGATTACGCGCACCTCATCCCCGTATTTCTCCCCAAACAGCGCGATGGCGCCCATGTCTTTGGCTCTTTGTATGGGGATATTTCTGAATTCTTCCAGCGCCATATCTTTTCGGATCATGGCATTCACTTTTTGTTCTATTGTCCTCAATTCTTCTGCACTCACTTTCGTGAAATGAGAAAAATCAAAACGCAAATAATCCACATCCACAAGCGAGCCTTTTTGCTCCACGTGTGTACCGAGCAGTTGCCGCAAAGCGAAGTGTAACAAGTGTGTGGCGGTATGGTTTCGCGTGGTGAATGCCCGTCTTTCTGTAGCGACATAAGCTGCCAATTCACCAGTTAGCGCTTCCGGGGATCGATGTGAAACGTGCACTATCAGATTATTTTCCCGAAAGGTGCCCTCAATTGGAATGCGTACACCCCCAAATTCGACATAACCACGATCGCCTATCTGCCCTCCACCTTCCGGGTAAAAAGGCGTTTTGTCAAAGACAAGCTGAAACTGTTCCTTTCCTTTCTGTTTTACCTTTCGATATCGGGTGAGATGGATGTCGGCATCCATGGAATCATACCCGATGAATACCGTGGCAGGCGCTTCGCGGAGTATCACCCAATCGCCCGTATCCTGGACAGCCGCAATGCGTGAACGCGTTTTTTGTTCTTCAAGCGCTTCGTTAAACGCTCGTTCATTGTATGTTTTTCCATTTTCCGAAAGGATCAACGAGGTAAGATCTACCGGGAATCCAAACGTATCATACAATTCAAATACTACCTGCCCATTGATCTCTGTGGCATCCGTTTTTTGGATGATGTCTTCGATGAGGTGGATACCTTTAGAAAGCGTTCGGAGAAAAGATTCTTCCTCTTCCCGGATGACTTGCTGAATCAGATTGGCATTCGATTTTAATTCCGGGAAAAAATCTCCCATTTGTGAAATCAGGACACCAGCAAGACTGTGCATTACTGGCTCTTTCTTATCGAGAAAACTATATCCATAACGCACCGCCCTTCTCAAAATCCGGCGGATGACGTATCCGGCTCCGGTATTCGAAGGCATCTGCCCATCGGCGATGGCAAAAGAAACTGCTCTCACATGGTCGGCCATTACCCGAAAGGCTATATCTTTTTTAGAGTCAGTTCGGGTGTAGGTAAAACCCGTTTCCTTTTCCAAAAAACCGATAAGCGGCGAAAAAACATCGGTATCGTAGCTCGACTGCTTGCCCTGAAGTACCATACACAACCGCTCGAAACCCATTCCTGTGTCGATGTGTTTTGCCGAAAGGCCAACCAAAGACCCGTCGGACCGGCGCTGCATTTCCATAAAAACCAGGTTCCAGATTTCGATTACCTGGGGATGATCGTTGTTGACAAGGCTTTTTCCTGATATTTCCGCACGGCTCTTTTCATCACGTGTGTCGACGTGAATTTCACTACAAGGCCCACAGGGTCCGGTTTCCCCCATCTCCCAAAAGTTGTCCTTTTTCGACGCGGCGAGAATCCTGTCTTCCGGCAAAAGATTTTTCCATACATCGAATGCCTCCTGGTCAAAAGGCAGTCCATCTGCCTCATCCCCCCCGAAAACCGTGACGTAAATTCTGTCTTTGTCAATTTGGTATACTTCCGTGAGCAGTTCCCACGCCCATTCAATAGCTTCCCGTTTGTAATAATCGCCGAAAGACCAGTTGCCAAGCATTTCAAACATGGTGTGGTGGTAGGTATCCACGCCAACTTCCTCGAGGTCATTGTGTTTTCCGCTCACCCTCAGACATTTTTGCGTATCCGCTATACGGGGATATTTTGCTGGCTCGTTGCCGAGAAAAATATCTTTGAACTGATTCATCCCCGCATTCGTAAACATGAGTGTCGGGTCGTTTTTGACCACAAGGGGTGAAGAATCGACTAGGGTATGCTGTTTTGATTGGAAAAAGGACAAATATGTATCCCTGATCTGGGCAGATTTCATAGAAGCTATTTAATTCTACGGCAAAGATGCAGATTTCATCGACAGAAGTATATTGTGTAAACTGGTCAATTTAGATACTTTTAGGCCTCAAACCATTTCACCGAATGGCAAAAATAAAATACAAGTACAATCCCTCCACGCTGAATTATGAAAAAATCCAGCTGACGTTGAAAGACAGGCTCAAAAAAGGTCTGACTTATCTTTTGGTGGGGATGTTTTTCGCAGGAATAATTCTTTTTCTGGCGTACACATTTATTGACTCTCCAAAAGAATTGGTTCTAAAAAGGGAAAATGCACAGCTGCAGCAACAATATAACCTGCTCAACAAAGACCTCGCATTGCTCGAACGCGTGTTGGATGATATCGAAAAACGCGACGACAACATTTACCGCGTCATTTTTGAAGCCGAGCCCATTTCTGAAAATGTACGGAAAGCGGGTGTGGGCGGGATAAACCGGTATTCGGATCTGGAGGGATTCAACAATTCAAAGCTGGTCATTTCAACCTCCAAAAGGTTAGACGACATTGCCAAAAGGATGTACATCCAGACAAAATCTTTTGACGAAGTGATCGAAATGGCCAGGAACAAAGAACAACTTCTCGCATCGATCCCGGCCATTCAACCCGTTGCCAACAAGGATATGAGTCGCGTGGCCAGTGGATTTGGATTTCGGATTCACCCCATTTACAAAGTGAGCAAAATGCACACAGGAATGGATTTTTCCGCTCCTGTCGGTACGGATATTTTCTCAACAGGTGATGGTAAAGTCATTCAGGTGAACAACGCGCGAAGTGGTTACGGAAAACATGTCGTTATCGATCATGGGTTCGGTTATCAAACACTTTATGCCCATATGAGCGTGATGGACGTGCGAAGGGGTCAAAAAGTAAAACGCGGTGATGTGATCGGAAAAATTGGAAATTCCGGCACGAGCAGCGGTCCTCACCTTCACTACGAGGTGATCAAAGACGGAAAGAAAATCAATCCCGCCAACTTCTATTTCAATGATTTGACGCCTCAGGAATACGATCTGATGATTGAACTTTCATCACATGCAAACCAATCATTCGACTAGCGATGCCTTATAAAGAACGGGAAGTAGAAAAACTGTATTATACCATTGGCGAAGTGGCCGCCATGTTTGAGGTCAACAATTCGCTCATCCGCTTTTGGGAAAAGGAATTCGATATCATTCAACCGAAGAAAAACAAAAAGGGCAACCGGCTTTTTACGCAAGTGGATGTCGACAATCTGAAAATCATCTACCATCTCGTAAAGGAACGCGGGTATACCCTGCAGGGTGCAAAATCCAAATTGAAGGACAACAAGGAAGACGTTTCTGACAATGTGGTGGTGATTGAAAAACTCGAAAACATCAGGGCCTTTTTGCTTGAGCTGAAAAAAGCGCTGTAACTATCAAAACGCTCAGTAATTACATGTTACTGGGCACACTCAGATAATTTTTCACGTAATCTTCCACCCCTTCCTCCAGCGTCATAAAGGTTTCTTCGAATCCCGCATCCCGTAATTTCGCCATTTCGGCCTGGGTGAAATACTGGTATTTGTCGCGGATGTCTTCGGGTGTATCGATAAACTCAATTTTGGGTTGGATCGACATGGCTTGAAAAGTGGCTTTGGCCAAATCCATAAAACTGCGCGCCTGACCGGTTCCCAGATTGTACAAACCAGAAGTGCCTTTGTTTTTCATTAGAAAAAGGCAGACTTCGACTACATCCTTTACGTAGACAAAATCGCGGAGCTGTTCACCATCTTTATAATCGGGATGATGAGATCGGAAGAGTTTCACAAAACCTTTTTCTTTGATCTGCTTGTAAGCGTGAAATACCACTGAAGCCATTCGACCTTTGTGATATTCATTGGGGCCATAAACATTAAAAAATTTAAGCCCAGCCCAGAAATAAGGTGTTTTGGCCTGCTGCAATGCCCACTTGTCAAAATCGTTCTTTGAATCCCCATATGGATTGAGGGGTTTTAGTTTTTCCACAACCTCGTGGTTGTCATCATAGCCGTGTTCGCCCAACCCGTATGTCGCTCCCGAACTGGCGTAGACCAACGTTATTCCGTAATCGGCGCATTGTTGCCAGACTTTTTTTGAATAGTTCAGGTTGAGTTCGTCAAAAATCGATTGATCAAATTCGGTGGTATCTGTACGGGCGCCGAGATGAAAGACGAAATACACACGTTTGTGATTCTCGTCGAGCCATTCTGCAAATTCTTTGCGGTGGACTTTCTGAGTGAAAATTTTACCTGTGAGGTTGGATTCTTTTTCGCTTTTCGAAAAGTCATCAACTAAAATGAGGTCCTGGTATCCTTTGGCGTTAAGTCCGGCAGTAAGACAACTCCCAATAAAACCGGCAGCACCCGTAATTACGATCATTCAAAATGGGTTTATGGGCCCAAAGATATTGATTTCACAAGGGAGAGGACCATATCGCGATCGGAAATAAGATTGTATCTTTGCGGCCAATATTTTTGGAGAATGCCGTTGGTACATATTACAAGACGAGAGCACTTTAATGCAGCGCACAAATTGTGGAATCCAAATTGGACGGATGCCAAAAATTTCGAAGTGTTCGGCAAGTGTGCGAATGTAAACTGGCATGGTCACAATTACGACTTGTTTGTAACGGTAAAAGGCGAACCAAATCCCGACACAGGTTGCGTGATGGATTTGAAATTGCTGAGCACGATTATGAAAAAAAGAGTGATTGATGCATTGGATCATAAGAATTTGAACATGGACGTCCCATTTATGCAACATATTATGCCAAGTACTGAAAATTTGGCAGTTGTTATCTGGCAACAATTGCAGGGTGAAGTGGAACAGCACGATTGCAAATTGCACTCGGTAAGACTTCATGAAACGGCTAACAACTACGCTGAATATTTTGGCGAATAAATTTCGATGATGGAAAATCAGGAAATCAAAGTGATGAACCGGGAGAAGAAGATGGAAGCGCTCTATCGCGAAGTATTGCTGGAACTTGGCGAAGACCCTGACAGACAAGGGCTTTTAGACACCCCCAAACGTGTGGCCAAGGCCATGCAATTTCTCACCAAAGGTTATCACGAGAATCCGGAAGAGATCATAAGGTCGGCTATTTTTGAAGAGGACTACTCGCAAATGGTTCTTGTCAAAGACATCGAAATATACAGCATGTGCGAGCATCACCTGCTCCCGTTCTTCGGAAAAGCGCACATCGCATATATCCCAAGCGGACGAATTGTCGGATTGAGCAAGATTCCGAGGGTGGTGGATGCTTTTGCACGAAGATTGCAGGTACAGGAACGCCTGACAAATCAAATACGTGATTGTATTCAGGAAACGCTAAATCCGCAGGGAGTTGCAGTAGTTATCGAGGCCCAACATATGTGCATGCAAATGCGCGGGGTGCAAAAACAAAACTCGGTAACCACAACCTCAGCTTTCTACGGACAATTTTTGAAAGAAGAAACCAGATCTGAATTTATTAATTTAATTTCGTCAAAACTGCATTAAACAATGGACAATCGTAATTTTTTATCAAACAGTCAAACGCCATTTGCCGCTGAGGTGCAAACCGGTGCTGTGGCAAAGAATTTTGTAAGCAATGTAATGACCTACATGGCTGGAGCGCTGGTAATATCCGGTGTAATGGCATGGTGGTTTGGCAGCAGCGAAGTGCTGATGTCATATTTGATCAATCCTACAGGAGGCATGTCGATACTCGGATGGATTGTGATGCTCGCCCCTTTCGGACTTGTTTTACTGATGGGTTTTGGGTACCAAAAACTGAACAGTCCAACGATGTTATCCGTCTTTATGCTCTATTCCGTTCTGATGGGAATTAGTTTGAGCTTTATTTTTTTGATATATACATCAGGGACTATTTTCACAACCTTCTTCATCACCTCGGCCACTTTTGGAACGATGGCTTTGCTGGGTTACACCACGAGCACAGACCTCACGAAGATGGGATCATTTCTATATATGGCCCTCATTGGTCTGATTATCGCGATGGTTGTGAACTGGTTCATGGCGAGCTCTGCCCTTGATTACCTGATTAGCGCCATCGGCGTATTGATCTTC
>JBGTLS010000126.1:0-5717 GCA_041744015.1 Cryomorpha sp.
TGTAGGATATTGTCTGAAATAGAAAAATCACAACGACAAACGCAAGTCCCTTTTTGACATTTCTAAAGTTCATAGTTATTCTTTTTTTGGTTTATTCATTAGCGCAAATCCCAGTGACGATTCAGGCCTAACAAAACCTTAGTTCTTGACACCTACTTTTCCTTCTTCTTGTCAATGATAATTGCTACATCTCAAGCGTTCTTCCATTGAAATATCCATAGTCCTTGTTATTGTCTGTCCATTGAAATTGAAATCGACCAATATCTCACTTTGTGCTGGCAATGTAAAAATACAGGAGTTACAAAGTATTTCTGCTTTGTCAACGCAGCTCTGGCTTTCCAACCAGTCCACCAACTTCTGCAGGTTTTCGTCGTTTTTGTTCTTTTCCAGTCCAGCCAGATAATCGTTAATGATTGGTTTTGTTGCTTCCAAGTCCTCTTTGTCCACCAATGAGCAGAATTCCTGTTCTTCTGACATGGAAACGGTGTCCTTTGTGTACGTCCAAATTGTCATGCAAGTCAGAAGGATTGTCACTGTTTTCAAAATTGTATGGTGTGTCATTGTCGTCCTAATTTTAATGTTTGCCAATATGAAGAACTAAAGCTCATTACATATTAAGGGTATCTTAAAAGCAATATCAAGGCTGATTAAATGCTCGTACTTGAAATCGGTGACTGGACTGACGCGGAAAATCGTTGGCCGGTATACCAATCCAATAAAAAACGGTTTTGCAATTTGGAAATAGGCATTGGTTGATATGCCAAAACTTTTATTTACACGCCTGATTGAAATAACATTTTCCGGGTCGAGTGCATCTGTGTACCACCAACTATTTCTGGCATAGTTTATTCCATAGCCAAAATACCACCGACCAAATTTAAAATTATCGGTTAGTTCGATATATGTTGTATAAAAACTTTCGCTTACATCATCTGGCGTGGTATGTATTGGTAAACCAAAATCTGTGGCGACCGCAGATTTTAATCCGATAAATTTATTGGATTTGTAGTAATACTCGCCGCCAAAAGACAAGCCCCAAAAACCTGAACTCACTTTGGTTCCAAAACCATTTGGCTCAAATTTAAACCCATTGATCCGCAGACTTGTAATTGTTAGATTGACATCCTTCTTCGCTCCCGGAAATTTTTCGTCAGAATCTTTTGTGTTTACACCCGAATAATCTTCGACCATCCCCCCGGTTGAATGTTCCTGTCCGCTAACAGCCAGGGAGAAAAAGAAGAATAATATGAATACCAATGCGTGTTTCATAATGGGAATGTTAACTTCGGATTTATATCTGCGGACAAAAATCATGTTGGTTCTTCAAACCTGGCTGACAAAATACAATAGAAATATCTTTCATTACAGGATAATTCTGATCCTAAAACCCTATTCTGAAAGTAATGAAATCCTACCATCAGTTAATAGCGTGTTGGTGAGATACCTTCCCCATTCTCCGTTGATAAAATAAAACCCACAGGATGTTTCGGTGGGTTTTTTGGTTTCTGAGTCGGACTCTATTCTTTTTGAAAGCAATAGCATAAGTACGGTGGATTGTAACGCATGAAATTTGTGGGTGTGGAAAATGAGGTTAACTTTGAATGTAGGCATGTGAATGCATTTTATACGCTATGGAATAATTTCCTTATAGCAAACCATCGGTCATAAATAAAGAATAAACGATATGAATAAATTAATATTTTTTGGTGTTGTTTTATTATTCTCAAGTTCATCTCAGCAGGCCGGGACAAATGAATTTAACCAATCACAAAACACATATCCGGAAAAATTTGGCTTTAGCTCAAAAATACTGGGAGAAATGATTGAGACAGTGGAGAAGGATGACCTCAATGTAAATAGCATACTTATAAAAAAAAGGGGGGAGACTGTATTGGAAGCTCACTTTTACCCGCAAAAGCCCGACTATTTGCACGATATTGCATCTGTTAGCAAGAGTATCACTTCCCTGCTTATTGGCATCGCTATACATGAAGGGCACATCAAAAGCGAGGAGCAGAAAATAGCAGATTTTTTCCCTGATAGTTCATCGGTTTTTGACACCCGGTTTAAAAAAAGCCTGACGATAGCGCATCTCCTGACCATGACTTCGGGTATTTGCACGGATTATAGCCAGGGAGAACAACTGCGTGATGAGATGAAAAATTCAGACGCACCACTTTATCTCGCACTGGAAAATGACCTGTCACACCCCCCAGCTGAGCGGTTTAATTACTGCTCACCGGGTGTACAAATCCTTTCAATGATCATATTTAATTCTGTGGGAATGTCACTTGAGAACTATGCGGTTGAAAAGCTATTTAAACCATTGGGCATAACGGAATACCGATTTGGAACTGACCTGGATGGAAATACAAATGCCTCAGGCGATATTTCCCTGACTGCAGAAAGTTTGTGCAAATTAGGCCAGCTGGTTTTAGATGAAGGTGAATATGAAGGGAAGCAAATTATTTCCAAAGATTGGATAGCCCGGTCGACTTCTCAAGCAATAAAATTAGACCAACACGAGTCATACGGATATCTTTGGTGGTTGCGAAAGGATTTGGGTGGAGTTATTGAAGCACAAGGCAGGGGCGGTCAGCGGCTTATAATATTACCAGAAAAAAATATTGTCGTTGTTATGCTGGGCGCTGGTTTTAACACGGACAAAATAGGCGAATTTATAGTTCAGGCAATGAAATCGGATTCCGAAATTGAGCCAGATGAAGAAGGATACAATTCATTAAAGGAAAAATTAGAACGCATTCAAAAACCGCTCAATACCAAAGCTTCCAAGCCAATTCCCGAACTTGCCTGCCATATTGTGGGGAAAAAATATATTCTTCAAAACAATCGACTTGGGTTGAATCATTTTATTTTGAATGCCTGCACTCCCGACTCTGCTTACTTTATATTGGGTCTGTCGGAGAAAGGGAACTATGAACCGGAAGAACGGGAAGTTCAAATTGGGTTAAGTGGAAAATACGTAATTTCAGATGCAACGCGCTTCAAAACCCCCATGGCGGCTCGTGCAGAATGGACGGACGATCATTCTGTTGAGATAGATTATTATGAGTTTTCCAACGCGCATAAATACAATATACATATCGATTTTAAAGGTAACGCCGCTACTTTTACCATTCAGGACGAAGCTGACTCTGGAGAAGCGCTCATTTTACCGGCCAAAACAAATTAATGTCCGTCAACATGCCCGCTTACGCTGAAAGCCTTACCAAATTTCATGACTTACTCCTTGCCCGGTGCTCATACCGCTATTTCAGACCGGGTTAAAACTCCTCCAACGACCTGACACAACCACTGGAGCAGGCAGGTAATCTCAAAAATCCTTATATTCGTGTTGTGAACCTGGATAACGACAGAATAGAAACGATCAAAGAATACTTTAGAACCCGTCCGGTTCTCAAAGCATATTTGTTCGGTTCTTTCGTGAGAGGTCAGGCGGATAGCGAGAGCGATATAGATATCCTCGTTGACCTGGATCATACCCAACCCATTGGTTTGAGATTTGTTCAGATGCAAATTGATCTTGAAAAGATTCTAAAAACAAAGGTCGATCTGGTTTCTTCAAACAGCTTGTCTAAATATATCAAACCACTTGTTGACAAGGAAAAGCAACTGATTTATGCGAGGTAGATTTGGAGACCATGCGCGTTTAAATCACATTCTGGAAGCCATTAGCGAAATTGAAACTTATACAGAAAATGCAGATTATGATTCATTTCTTCATAATTCTATGATGAGATTTGCCTGTATTAAACAAATGGAAATTATTGGCGAGGCAAGCGATCATGTTTCAGACAACATCAAACACCGATTTTCAGAGATCCAATGGGCACAAATAAAAGGAATGAGAAATATATTTGTTCATGAATACTTCGGTATTGACTACAGGTTAGCCTGGGAGATTATATCACATGATATTCAGGATTTAAAAAACAAAGTAGAATTAATAATTCGTTCTTTAAAAGAAGGGGATATAAGTTGAATTTTTTTAGCCAATTTGTGCCGACAAAAAGTATCAACGGACATCTATTCTTTTCCCAACCTCAATCCACTCCCCACGCCTCAAATTCCCTGCTATACGTCTGAATATGGCTGTATAAAAATGCATTCAGATCTTCTTTTTCCACTCCAAAAACCTCAGTAATTCCCGCATAAAAATCCGCGTTTGTATTTCCGGCAGAAAGCAGGGTGCCGAGGGAGTCCATCCCATTCTTTTCGTATGCCAGTTTGGTGATCAGGCCTCCCAGTGCGTACATCGTGCCGGTGGTATCGGCGAGTTGATAAGGCAGGGAGAATGGATCGGTGAGATCGGGATAATGATGCCGCGCCAGGTAGTCGTGAGTCACCGACAGATGCCAGTCCAAAGGTTTTCCCCGGCTTCCGCCCAGGTAGGTCGCAAAACCTTCATCAAACCAGGCGTGGCTATTCGGGAATTTTTCAGCAATAAAAAAGTGCACCAGCTCGTGTGGATAGAATTCAGATCCATTCCCTCCATAAATGATTTTATTCCCATGGTCCGCCAATCCGCACTGTTCATTGTTCATTTGAAACATGCTGAATTTATAGTCAAAACCCATCAGGCGATCTATCTCCAGACCTGAATCGCATACCATGTAACGAAAATCGATCGCGCTGCTGTCAAACAAAACTGCGAGTTCGGTATTGAAATCCTGCATACATTTGGCGGTATCGTGTGAAAAATCATGGGTTTTGGGAAAATAATAGGTAATATTTCCGACTTTTTCCTGATTCCATTTCCGCGTATGGAGGTAAACCGGACTTTGCAATTTCAGTTCACCTATGTATTCCACCACGCCGAAATTATATGTCGCCAGTGTGACCACCATTTCTTTCACCTCACTGGCAAAAGTCACCTTCGCCAGGGTATCCCCTTTTTCAGTATAAACCGCCAGAATTTGCGGGGGGTATTTTACAAAAACGGAATCACCAAAAGCGAGTTTGAGTTCATGGAGCGGCATTTCCGGAAAATCCAACATCCAGTTGGTCTGGTAGTGGTGCAAATCACCCCCGAAAATATTCTGATTCATATTGGTAAAATATTCAGAAAATACAGGCTGCAATTGAGCCGCCAGTGGGTTTTCCCGCAATGAAGGATGTATGTCCACATGTATCGTGGTAGATCCTTCAGTAACCACCGACGTTTCTTCCGTATTGGAATTATTTTCATGTGGAACTGACTGACAGGAGATCGCACCCAGACCGATCATTACGCATACATACAGGAACTTCATACCATAGAGATTGAAAGTTGGAAAGTTATTCTCTTTAAATCATCCTGCGTTGGGATTAACAGGATTTTAACAGGATCACTTCAAACGTTCTGCCCTCATAACCTCTGAACTAAGGTCTGGAAACAGTTTGACATTGGATGACCTCCTGTTTGATCCATTGACCTTTTTTCGCCTGCCACAGAAATGTCTCGCCCATACTGTCTTCAATTGTCTGCGCTGGTTCTTGTTTGTCGATGCGATTCATCGGTACATTGCTTTGGTCAAATCTGATCACAGAAGTATACCAATACATGCTGGCCCCGGGATTGGTGCTGGTGTGGGCAGTATTCACGGCCCCATTTTCATGAAATGTAAATGTGGTTATAACCGAATATGACTGTAAAACATTCTCAATGGAATAAATCGGTTCTCCCTGCCAGTTGTAAATGTGAAATGTTTTCTGAC
>JBGTLS010000127.1:0-2436 GCA_041744015.1 Cryomorpha sp.
AAAATATTGTGTTCCGAAACTCATAATAATTCAAGTTTTGGTGTGTAGGTCATCCCATATCCAAAAGGGAAAAGTGGATTGTAGTTTTCATCTCCCTTCCGGAAATTTTCACCTCTTGACTTCTGCCAGGTGAAGGAAAGTTTGCCATGGAAGTCGTAATCACCGAAAAGTATATCAGCCACGCCGTCACCTTCACTTCCTGGCAACCATGCAGCCACGAAAGCCGAGGCTGCTTCCAATTCCTTTTCAATAATGAGCGGCCTGCCGCTGATAAGGATCACGACCGCCGGAATTCCCTTGTTGGTAATGTTTTTGATGGCTTGTAAATCCTCCGGGTGCAATTCGTTGAGCGACAAAGAAGCGCCATAGGGATGAAGGACTTTCATCAGCCCTTTGATCTGCGATCCCATTTCAACGATGGTATCATCACCCTGTCGGATGTCGCCCATGCCTTCGGCATATGGCGTTTCGCCGATCACCACAATCCCCACATCGTGTTTAGACGGGTCGGCCTTGTTGCCTTTTGGATTCAGTTCGGCATTGGGCGCCACAGCGCGTATGCCATCCCAAATGGATGTACCACCTTCGATCTTTCCTTTTTGAACGCCTGCGTTGGAGCCATATCCGGAGGTCAATATGTTATCCATGCTTTCGCCAAATACATTTTTTTGGTCAGACACACCCTGCCAGGCCACAGTGAAACCTCCACATTGGTGACCGCAATCGTTGGCGTTTTTGCCTGCCACGATGATGCGCGCTCCCTTCCGCAAGGGAAGAATGTCGTTTTCGTTTTTGAGCAGCACCAGTGATTTGCGAACAGCTTCCCGTGCTATAATTCTATGTGCTTCAGAGCCAAAGGAAGCGTGATTTGACCAAAAGCGTTCGGTTGGACGTGGCTTTTCGAAAAGGCCATATTTGATCTTGACATAGAGAATCCGACTCACTGCATCGTTGATTCGGTCCATGGACACCATCCCCGTTTCCACATGTTGCTTGAGGCTTGCGCCAAAAGCTCTCCATTTTTCGGAAACCATAAACATATCGATGCCGGCATTGACGCCCAGAGCCACTGTGGTGTAAAAATCGGGATCGAGGTAATCACACCCGTCCCAGTCAGAAATAATGAATCCTTTGAAACCCAGTTCGTTTTTTAAAACGTCTGTGAGCAGGTATTTATGGCCGTGAAGCTTGTCACCATTCCAGCTGTTGAAAGAGGCCATCACCGTTAGCGTCCCCTCCGCAATGGCGGGCAGATAGGGCGCCATGTGCAATCGGCGCATTACATCCTCGCTGAGGCGGGTATCGCCCTGATCGATGCCGTAGGTGGTGCCACCGTCGCCCACCCAATGTTTCACACAGGCTATGACTGCGTCGCTACCCAGATCACCCTGTAAACCTTCCACAAAAGGAGCGGCGTAAGATTGAACAATCTCCGGATCTTCGGAAAAACTCTCATACATGCGGCCCCATTGCGCATTGCGCGCCACTGCGAGGGTCGGCGCAAAGGTCCATTCCACGCCGGTGGCCAAAATCTCCCTGGCGGTAACCTGGGCTATTCTTTTGATCAAATCCGGATCGCGGGCACAACCGAGACCGATATTGTGCGGGAAAATCGTAGCGCCGAGCACATTGTTGTGACCGTGAATGGCATCCACTCCGTAAATAATTGGTATCGGCAGGTGGTTCTCATCCGCTTCGACTGATGCAGTCCAATAGGCATCGTTCATGGCCACCCAGTCGGATGGGGTATTGTCGCCAGGGCAAGAGCCGCCCCCACTCAATACAGAACCCAGGTGATATTCCTTTACTTCCGCAGGACTCACTGACATACGTTCAGTCTGAATCATCTGACCAATTTTCTGTTCGAGCGACATGCGGTCGAGCCAGTGCTGTACTTTATCGTATATTTCCTGTTCGCTCATCACTGATCTTTTTGCTTTGGTTCGGTCGCATTTTTCCCCAATCCAATGGTTTCCGGAATTGAGTCATCGTAATAGAATGTTGCTGTCAGCGTATCAATTGAGATGGTAAAATCACCTGTTTCGGTCACCCAGGTATTGTCCATATTGACAAAAGCGAGGTCTTTTTCCGAAAGGGTAAATTGCACGGTTTTGGTTTCACCCGGATTCAGCTGAATTTTTTCAAATCGCCGCAGTTGCTTTACCGCCGGAACGACGGATGCCACCAAATCGGAGGAATACAATTGCACGACTTCCGCACCTGTACGATCTCCGATATTCTTCACATTTACAGATGCTTTTAAGTATTCACTTCCACGAATGGTATCGGTGTTCAACTGGAGCTCATCATAAGCGAATTGTGTATAACTCAAACCAAACCCAAATTCCCATTGGGGTGTAAATCCTTCATGTCCGAACTCTGCATCGCGGGCATCGGCCTTGGTGTGGTCGTATGTCCAGAGCGAACCCGAATGGC
>JBGTLS010000128.1:0-2129 GCA_041744015.1 Cryomorpha sp.
GGGTGCGGACAGCAGGGCCTACGCATATCCTGAATTTGAATTCGGGTCCGGCATTGTTCATCACGCAGGCTACCTCGATGTCGAAGCCTTTTTGAGTCATTCGAGGCGTTATTTTGAGTCGCTCGGGATATTGCATGTTGGCCATTTTACGATACCCGATCATAAGTCAGGCTTTAGCCAAATAGAAATCAACGGGAATGTGGCGGATCGCATCATCGATTGTACCGGACACCAGGCTGCTTCCTCAAAATGGTTTGGCTATTTGCCATTTGCCCTGGCAAAAGGTGAACTCCTCACCATTTATTGTCCCGGTCTGGGTTTGTCTGAGATATTCAATGCGGGCTTTTTTATTCTCCCGGTCGGAAATGACAGGTACAGGGTGGGAGCCACTTTCGAATGGGATGAATTGAACGACATTCCAACCGATAAAGCCAAAACGGAATTGCTCGAAAAACTGAGAAAATGGATTACAATTCCTTTCGAAATTGTCGATCACAAAGCCGGTGTACGACCCGCAGTACAGGATCGGCGGCCTTTAATCGGCAGACATCACGAAGTGGAAAACCTCTGGTTGTTTAATGGAATGGGCACAAAGGGTGTGATGCTCGCCCCTTTGATGGCTGATCAATTGGCTGACCACCTCTTCGCGGGCAAGCCATTGATGGAAGAAGCCGATATCGCACGATTTTCGAAATATTATCATCCGAAATAAGCCGCAAAAAAAAACGTCCGGAAGGTTTTCCGGACGTTTAAAATTTTCGTGTATCGGATTAATGACTTACCGCAAGCTTGGCTACAGTCGATCCGGTACTTGTTCGCACCTGGATGAGGTATATTCCCGTCATCAGTTTTTCGGTGGTGTATTTGAGGGTTTGGATGTCACCTCCTTCGAATGTCCGGTAGATGTGGTCTACCTGCTTTCCCGAAACATCCACAATGCTTATGTCGGCGAAGTCGTCACCTTCATTGGCATTGAAGCGAAGCGTCACTTCGTCCTGAGCGGGATTGGGCCAAACATCGAGTATAATACTCCCCTGACCGAGGCCAGAAGTATTGGATCTGTTAATGGTGTTGTCACCGTCATTGGCAATCATACCGGATGCAGCGGGGGCCATGGAGATCATACAAGGTGCGCCATAATCGGCCCATGTTGGTCCCTGATACATTTTTGGCCGTACCCATACGATATAAGTTTTTCCAGCCTGAACCTGTGGAAACCATGACATGCGGAAATTTGGATTGGTTCCGTTGGGGCTGAGCACTTCATACACATTGTAGGGAGGAGAGGTTTCCTGAAACTTATACATCCAGTTGCTCAACAAAAACTGGTTGACAGGCCAGGCTGATCGAATCACCGAACTGGCCAACAATCCTGTCCTTCCACAGTCGGAGGGAATGAGGGTTGTGGTGGGCACATGTGCCACGCTGGCGAATATATTTCCGTTGTTCAGACTGCCCTGTCCATTGTGGTAGACTCTGAAGTAGTATTCATGGCCGATAATCGTGTTGTTGATGATGACTACTTCATTGACACCACCAGCATAAGCATCCTGGCAAAATATTGGCTCTCCGAGGCAGTCGTCATACACTGCGATTGCAGCGTTGAGGGTAGTAGTCCCATTTCTTCGCGCCATCACAAACATGTTTTCATGGGTGGCGGTGAATTTAAACCACATGCTGCGTTGTTCATTTGAGCCTTGAAGGCAACCCATTTCATTGCTCAACTCTCCATCCGACAGGTTAGCGGGAATTTGAGACTCGGCAAAAGTAGGCTTGGGAGTGATTTCATGGGCGAAATTGCAACTTCCGCCGGGGTTGTAAGAGCCGAGGTTTTCGATTGTCATTTGGTACTCGACCAAATCGCAACCTAGAGAAGTCTGGAAGGTTGAATGCGTGATTGCTACAATGTAATAGCCTTTCTGAATGGAATAAGTACCTTCTACAAAACATTGGTTGACATTGTCATAGATAAAGTAATCGTGCCCGGAAATATAGGGATTTTGCGTGGATGGTTCACAATTGTACCAGTTCTCCGTAATCTGTAATAGGGTAATCTGTTGAACTGTGCGATGCGAACTCCTTAAGCTCAGCTTCACCTCAGAATTTTTGGGGATTTCAATCACATAAAA
>JBGTLS010000129.1:0-2457 GCA_041744015.1 Cryomorpha sp.
ACGTAACGGGCCGAACTTCGTGGTCACAATCTGCATAGAATGCAGCGTACTTTATGGCGTGGTGTGCATTTGCTTCCGCAAAATCGGCTACCACCCGCGTGCCTTCGAAGCTTATCTCAAGCGCTCCGCCGGTATGTTTCGATGGCAGGCTGATGATAAGCGTCCCAAACATTCCCTTTTCTTTTTCCGAATCCTTGTGGGGCAGAAAAAAATCGCCCTTTTCGTAAATGAGCAATTTATAGAGATGTGCCGCAATGGTATCATTTTCGAGACCGAGATCGGATTTAATTTTTTTGATGGCACCCTTCAGGAATTTGTCCCACGCCGGATTGTTGAATGCCAACTTTGCCGCATCAATTTCCCAAACGCTTCGCACATTGGTATCGACGATGGTCTGCCATCCCTTGCCAAAAGGTGCTTTGTGTGCAGCCTTTATGAGTGCTTCAGCCTGGAGCCGGTTTACCGGAAATGAGATTTCCCCCAAACCATCCACCTCAAGGCCGGGCAGGATAAAATCAGCTGTGTGGATACTGGCGAATTTGCCGCTTCCTTTGAGATTTTGGAGGAAGTGGAGGATGTGCTCCTGATTTTTTTTCATGGGGTAAAAATAGTTGTCACAAATGAATGATTAGGTTATTGCTTGTCTCATAATCCAACCATAATCCCCTTCACCTCCTAAACCCCACCTCCGGCAGCACAATCACAACTTCCTCTTTGTCATCCTTGTCTTTCCAATAAAGCAAAAAACCCACCTTCACTTCATGGATATGAAATCCCTTCGCTTGCAGGTCTTCACATTTCTCGATAAACTTTTTGGAAAACTTGAGGAACTCAGAGCCTGAAGGTAAGCCATAGCCATCACCGTGATTGATTAAAACATCTCCGGTCTGAAGGTATTTCATACGGGGCTGCACGAATTTGAAGTAGCCGAGGTTCACGTCGTGGTGGGTCAGGGACATATGTATTTCGTCGGGTGGGGATGAGACTTTGGTGCTGTGGCGGTAGGTAAGGTTTTCGGTTTTAATAAATTCCTGGCTGTTCTGGTTGGTATGAATGAACAATCCACTTTTGGCGCGGGTGATGGCCATGTAAAGCAGGCGTTTGTGCTCGTTGGAGTCCAGGGCGAAATCGCGGAGGAGGATGAATACATTGTCAAATTCCTTGCCTTTGGCTTTGTGCATGGTGCTCACGAGGATGGTAGCTGTGGAAGCGGCGTAGAAATCTTCCAGTTTTGATTCCCGCAAAAACATTTCAAAGTCTGAAAGGTATTTGTATTTGGGATGGGCGAGTTCAAAATCGTTGAGGATGCGGGTTATCAGATCGTATTTGCTGCTGGTTCCGTAGCGCAGCCTGAGTTTTTGTTTGCCTTCTTCCCAGATGTCATCGGCTATGCTTTTCACCTGATCGGAAAATTCATTTATCAAAAAACGCATTTCCAGCAGGTCGTAGAGGTTGAACTGGTCATTGGTCTGAATGAGTCGCGCGGGAAGGCCCATTTTGGTGAGACAACCTGTTATCAGGGCGGCATCGTCATTGGTGTGTGTGAGTACGGCTACTGTGCCCTGAAGCGGGCGGGTGCGGATATCTTCCAGCAAAGGGGTGATCAGGTCGCCCAGGGGGTGTTGTGTAATGGTGATTTCTCCGGTTTTTATGTCGATGGCGGAAACGGGGGTGGACTTCAGCCTTCCGGAAATTGTAGACACGAATTGGTTTGCAAAATCGACCAGGTTGCTCCGGCTGCGGTAATTTTCCGTGAGTTCTGTGAGCACGGCTTCCGGTTGTTTGGCAAAATCGGTCAGGTACCGGGAGTCTGATCCCCTGAAGGCGTAAATATTCTGGTCGTCGTCACCCACTGCGATTACGCGCATGTCGTCATTTTTCCCGATAAGGGCCTGCACAAGGGAGTATTCGTGCGCATTCATGTCCTGGGCTTCGTCGATTACCATGACGGTTTTTGTGATGCTGCCTGGTTCAACTTCGCCGCGCTGAATATACTTTACCGCCTGCTCCACGATATTGTCCGATTTCTCTTTGTTGCCCACGCGTCCGAGCAGGTTGAAACAGTATGCGTGAAAGGTGTTTATTTCAATAAAATGGGCGGCATTGCCAATGAGTTTTATGAGGCGCGACTTAAATTCGTTGGCCGCTGCACGCGAAAAGGTGAGCATGAGCAATTGCTCGTGTTTTACATCTTCCAGGAGCAGGAGGGATGCCAGCTTGTGCACCAGGATACGGGTTTTTCCGCTGCCCGGACCGGCGGCCACGACCATGTATTTGGAATCTTTGTCTTTGATGATTTTCAACTGACGGGGGGATAGCTCGCCAAACAATCGTTTGAATTTGGCGGGGGTGATGTTCTGCCTGATCTCGTCTCTGCGGCTGCCCGGAAAGTACCTGGAGAGGAATGAATTGTAATTGAGCCGGAAATAATCGTCCACAAATTGCAGGGCATCTGCA
>JBGTLS010000130.1:0-1757 GCA_041744015.1 Cryomorpha sp.
AAAAAATAAAAAATAAAATACCAATTGTTGTAGTCCAATTCTTCACATTCATAGTTATTAAATTTTAGGGTTTATTGATTTCGTTCTTTTTAATAGCTGGCCAAAAATGACGTAAATTCAGCATCATCGGCAAGTGCTTCTTCGCCAGCGCTTATGTATGGCTGGGCTTTGCTTTTTTCACCTTTTTCTTTCATGAGTTTTGCATACTCGATTAGAGCATATCGAAACTGCGGTAATTCTTCCATTGTCAAATCATTTGGTGAAAAAGTTGAAAGTTTCGTTTCAGCTTCTTCAAAAGTATTTTTTGCCTGATATTCGTTTCGGCTCCGCACTTCCGCAACCCCTTTCAGGAGTAGTGCAGGAAGGTCATCAGCATCAATACGATTTACATATTTGGCGTAGGTAACGGAGCGCCTCCAATTTTCGGTTTCATAATAATAACGCGCTTCCTTCATGATTTCGAGCTTCAACTCTGAGAGATAATTCTCAAACTCCCCTACATATTCATTTTCACGATCGTAACGGGAAAATTTCGTGGCGTACTTGATGGCATCGCGAAACGCCCTTGGATAATCTTCTGTGAATTCATCCTTTTTTGACATTTCATACATCGCCATCGACATATATATGTACGGAACCGGATCTCTCTTCGTCTTTTCTTTATTTGTAAAGCGCTCCGCTTTATTATAAGCTTTTTCATATTCAGCATCTATAATCAGGAAAAGCAGGTCTTTGTATGCTGGATCCTGGGAAAATCCCAGAGATACGGAACCTAAAAATAATGCGGTGATCAAAATGTATGTTTTGTAAATCATCTTCATTTGTTTTATCAATTTGTAATGCGTTTTTCTATATAGCTGGAGTTCATAATCCCCAGTGCTCCCATATATTTGAGTCGGAAATCGATGAGATCCCCCACTTTGTATTTCTTATTGACTTCGCCCAGATCGAGAATCAGCATGTCGCTGCTCGCGCCTACCACTGTAATATCCTTGTCGTAAGGAATCAGAAAATCCGGACTGATATCAAGCAAACCGATATCCAGAATCGCCCTTGGGGCAGTTTCTCCGTAAAGCGCTTCATCAATTTCAAACATTTCACCACTGGGATTGTCGGCCAGCATGCCTATTGGAGCCCTGGGTTTTTCTGTAAGTTCTATGATTTCTGCGCGCAACTTCAAAACGTCGTCGTACATACCATCAAAAACCGTGCTTTCTTCAATATTGGCGCCGAAAAAAAGTGTTTCCCCGATACGAAAATGATTGACAGCCTTTGGCAATTGCCGTTTAAACAACATGGGCAGTACCACGGATGTTCCGCCGGTAACCCACGGAATATCAACTTTAAAATAAGCTTTGATCAATTCTTTGTATAAACTCAATTGTATGAATTTATCTTCACTGGGCATTACACCGTGCAGGCAGTTGAGATTGGACCCAATTCCAACAACATCAATGTGTGGAAGTTTAAAAACTTTGCGGTAAAACTCCACAAAAGCATCACCCATCACACCTTCGCGCAAGTCGCCAAGCTCGATCATGATGATGATCTTATGGGTTTTCTTCTGGACTACAGCTTCATCTGATAATAACTTGATGGTGTA
Organism: Cryomorpha sp.; assembly: GCA_041744015.1. Taxonomy (GTDB): domain Bacteria; phylum Bacteroidota; class Bacteroidia; order Flavobacteriales_D; family Cryomorphaceae; genus JBBQZU01. The sequence goes on from JBGTLS010000130.1 coordinate 1,604, forward strand.
AAATTCGGTGTTGAAACTCACGTCTGCATAGCGCACCACATCCGGGATACTCCTTTTGGCAGGTGGTTTTATATACACAGTCTGAATGTCAGGATCCAGTTCTTTTAGCGTTTTCAGATTGCTGATGCGTGAATCGTGTACTTCACGAATGCCC
>JBGTLS010000131.1:0-7074 GCA_041744015.1 Cryomorpha sp.
ACGTCCGTTACCCAGCTTACCACAAATCCATTCAGGTTCATATCAGCGATTGTGATTGTCGAAATAATATTCACCGGATTTGGGCTGGATATGTCTTCTGGTCCGCGCAAAAGCAATTGGTATCCGCCAAACCCTGTAAAAGTAAATTGGGAAACGATACCGGTGAGGTCGACGGCTCCAATCGGAATTAGTTGACCGACGAGGGGGTGGCCATTTCTGATGTATACCGTTCCGGTTTGTCCATTGCTGGAAATATTGTAAGAATTGTTTCCCGTAAAGGTTCCACCACCATCGGCGAAAAGGCAGGTTTCCACAGTCACCAGAATTGATTCTGTGGATTCGTTCATCTGATTCAATGGAATGTTGATGGGTTCGATGGGATTTACAGCCTGCCCGTGATTCACAAGGCTGATGATCGGGTCGATTTCCAGCAAACCGTTGTAGATTTTAAGGTTACCGGTTACAGTGACAGAGTCGCCGAGAATGGTTCCGTTTACTCCGGGACCGTATGCTGCAATTCCGGCAGTTCCATCCTGCATATAGCGGATGATTCCCATTTCAGCACCATTCGTTAGCACACCTGTAACAGTGACTTCTGTAAATTCCGGCAGCTGACGCGCATCGAAAATATCGATCACCTGGCCAAACATAGTGGAAGAAAATATGAGCAGGATCAGGCTAAATAAAGACTTCGAAAAGGTCATGGAGTTTGTTTTAAAATTCATAAGTAATATTGAAATTGATTCGTCTGCCCATTCCGGGATAAACTCCTGCGGAAGCCGCATCACTGCGTTGGGAATTGGTGAATCTTGTAAAGGTATCATTGTCCTGAGCGTCGCTGATATAGAAAACGTCCAACAGGTTAATGACACTTATGCCGAGACGAACACTTTGTTTTTCAATGCGGACGGTATGTCCCCCGTGGAGTTCGAAAAGAGTGTAATCCGGCATCTGCCACGACTGACGTTTTTGGGCTCCCTGTCTGTCCTGTACCGCAAAGTTTGCAAAGTTGTTTCCGAAATACAGGTATCTCAGGCGGATATAGGAATTGCGTGTTGGATTGTATTCAAAACTTCCCCCCACCTGTAATTGTGCCGCATCTCCAACTTTGATTCCATCGAGGTCTAATTCGAATTGAAGCGGGTCGCCCTCAGCGTCCGTAATAACCGTATTCTGCTGGGTATAAAAAGCTGAAGCGCTGTTTTGCCATTCCCAGTCGCCAACTGAAAGGAGACCCTGGAGTTTCCATTTTGGAGAAATCACATAGGCCATATCAAACTCAACTCCCCGGTGCAAAGCGTCGACGCTTCGGATGAATACTGAGGTAATTTCGGCAGGCTCTCCGTTTGCACCTTCTGCCGGATAAGGCACCTGAATAGATCTGGAAACCGGTCTGTTGCCCCAAACGGTATAGTACGCATTGATATTGGCTGAGAATTTCCGGGAGCCATATTGAAAGCCAAGCTCTGCTGCTTCGATGTCTTCATTAAAAAAATCTTCGAAAACATTAGACGACCGGTTTATGACGTTGTCAAACACCGGGGCTATGGACATCTTACCGATATTGGCAAAGAGATTCATTCGTTCGGTGAGGTTGTAATTGGCACCGAATTTTACAGTGTATCCGGGTATTTCAATCCAGTCTGTAACATAAGTTTCAAGTCCGGGAGTGTTTCGGTTGTAAACCACATCGTTTATGGTATCACTGGTATTGTACCCGATGGCTATTTCGGTGCCGTCTACAATGATGGTTCGTGCCCTGTACCTGTCTTCCACCCGCATGGTAGTGGTCGATCCCGTTAAATTTGCGACAGCGGTAAGATTCCCCGTTTTGTATTCAGCCTGTACAAAAGCGCCGCCCCAGTTTACGGTTCCCAATCGGTCCTGGTTTATTCTGTCACCTACGCGTTTTACCTGGTTGGGAGCCACATTTCTGTCGGAACTTTCAATGATGTAATCCCCGCCAATCATTTCATACACTTCGCTGAACCGGTGTCCCTGATAGTGCCTTAAATCAAGCCCTCCGGTGATTGTTATGTTGTCTATGGGAACATAGGTCAACTGGCTTACCGCTCCTGTCCAGAAATGGTCATTTCGGTTTACCCGCAGAAAATTATCTGCTTTTATTTCTGTAAAAGAATAAGTGGTGTCTATATTGATGAAATCGAACGTCTGATTATCAGGGGCCTGTAAATTCCTATCATATACTTCCTGAAAATCAATGTGTCCATTTACCGTATTATTGGTCACACCGGATGTGTTGTCCAGTTGCACCCCTCCACCCCGACCAATAGACACGTAAGCTGAAGTAGACAGACTTAGGTCATTTCGGATTTGCCAGAGATGGCGAAGGTTGAATTGTGGCTTGTGGTAAAAATTGACTCTTTCCACCACCGTATTTAACTCTCCCCTACGGGTAATGACAAACCTGTCGGCAGATGCCGGAAAAGGAGGAGGTGGTGGATTATCCGAAACGCCAATCATATCATAGTCTTCGTATACACCCATGTGCTGGTTGTAGTATCGTCCGTATTCCGTCATACCGCTCAGTACAGAATCTGGGACGCCATGTCGGCGGGCATAATCCTGATCGTGTTGTCCAATTTCTGTGCGAAAGATTCTTTGTCCGTGCTCCTGAGGAGCGCCAAATCCGGTAAAACTCAGACGGTGATTTTTCCACATTTTCTCCGCTTTCACAAAGTAGAAGTACCCTTCGGTAAAAGTGCCTTCCACCAAACCATCACCTTTTTTGTACGATCCGGCTACTGTAAGGCCCCAACCATTATCTGACTTGCCCGTATTGTGCATGAAGGAGGTCCTGGTGAAATTGCCACTGCCGAATTCCTGTCTGATTTTCGTGGACGGCCTGGCGTCAATACCTGTTGTGAGCACATTGATGGTACCTCCAATAGAGGGCAGCGCCAGCTTGGAAGCACTGAGTCCACGTTGCACCTGAATATTACTGGTCACCATATCAAGTCCAAACCAGTTGCTCCAGAATACCCGGCGGTTCATCATATCATTCACGGGAATTCCATCAACCATCACGGCAATGTTTTGCTGATCAAATCCGCGAATATTGATACGGGCATCCCCATCACCACCACCACCTTCCGTAGCATAAACACCGGGAGTCGTGTTTAGAATCATCGGGATATCCCTTGATCCGAGTTCTTCCTGAATTTGTTTCGGACTGATCGATGAAAATGCCACAGGAGTTTCGCGCTGGATGGCGATATCGGCAACAATGGTCACTTCCTGCAGGGTAATGGATTCAAGAGACACATTCTCTATGTTATCCCGACCTGAAAGAATTGTCACAGCTACGGTTTTTGATTCGTAACCCACAAAAGAAAACGTAATATTATAAGTTCCCCCCGGAAGAGATACTTCATATATGCCGTTATAATCCGTCACCACCCCTTTGCCTGGAGCGTAAACCACATTGGCTCCCGGTAGTGTTTCCTGCGTGATTCCATCGGTTATCACTCCTTTCAGAAGCGACTGACTGAAAACACCTGATGCTCCCCCTGCAATCAGAGAGAGCATCAAAATGGCTTTTTTCATCATTTAGAAAAGGCTGCTTAATTCAGAATTAATTTCTGTGTGTAAAAGGCATGACCATCAAAAGCGCGGAAAAAGTAAATTCCGTTGGTCATTCCGCTGGCTTTGATTTCGAACTGACGGAGATTTTGAACGTTTTCTGCTTTGACCAACTTTCCGGTCAGGTCAAAGATTTCGTAACGCACCATTTCCTTTTCGGAAATGAAAGTGATCAGTCCGTTACTGTGCGCAGGATTTGGGTAAAGTCTGGCATCGATCTTTTCAGCATTTTGTGTGGAAAGGGGATTACACACACATTCATGGGATCCCAGAGATGCCCAGTTTCCGCCCGTCACATTGCCTTCCGGACCAGTCGTTACGGGAGGTATTGAATCGTATTGTACGGAGGGATCAAAAAGATCGGTTCCGATGAAGTCACCAATTTCAATATTTGGTTTGCGAATCAGGCTGTGATCGGTGGACCAGGCCACGGCACCATTAGCTAACCAGGTAAACGCCGGTGCTACATTATTCCAACCTCCTCCCAAATTCGGTTCACCGGGATCTTCTCCGATACGTCCAAATACATCAACCACGAATCCATTCACCCCGATTGTCAAATTCCTCAGTACCATGGCATCATTTCCATTGAAATACATCGCATTGTTTTCGTCATAATTGGGACATGCGAAAAGGTCTGCCTTTTCCTGAAGTCCATTCCATACAGGTTGCTCCTGACCTGTGCCGTCGGGGTTTCGCTTGTCAATTACAATGACAAAGGTTGAATAAGGTTCAATGATGCCGGAGAGAACCAGACGCTGATTGGCAGCGGCACTCGAACTTCCATTTGAATAGCGTTCGAGCCGGTAGTCCGAAAGATTTTTTGCGGCGCTTGTAGGATTGTATAGTTCAATGGCTTTGTTGTTTCCCCAACCTTCCACATATTCTGAAATAAATATTTCGGAACATTGGCCATATGAAAAGGCCACGGTTATGATACATACAATTGAGAGTAAAGATTTTTTCATATTCGAAAGAGTGAGTGAAATTTTGAGGTGCAAAAGTAGGAAATCGGAATGCTTAAATTTTGCAAAATGTTTCATTAAGTGGTGGATTTAATCTAAAGATAATATAGATGGATTTCTGGATTTAGAAAGTTGTAAACAATTTTAGTGGAAAGCTTTAGGTTGAGTGCTTAACGGTAGAGAAATGCGGAAATCTTATTCCTAATGCAATCGATTACTGAAAATTGAACAATCCCGGTCAAAACTGAAAATGATGGTAATTACCAAGATTGTTTTTGCCTCACCGTCCCACCTTTGTGTTGAACATTAAACAAACGCAACATGAAAAATTCAAAACTGCTCGCAAACATTTCTAAAAGTTTCATTATTTTCTCTGCTCTGAGTCTGCTGTCCGTAAGTCTGATGGCCCTTGCCGACCCTCAATCGGTGATGGACCTCGTGCAAACCACCCTGCCAAATACCGATGCTTATAGTTCTATCCGCGGCATATATGGCGGAGTGGGACTTGCCATCGTGATCTCTTTGCTTTCGCTTTTGCGAAAAAACACCACCATGGCTTTGGGTTTTCTCAGTCTTTTCTGGGGGGCTTATGCCATATCGCGAATGATCACGATGTTTGCCGACGGGCCTCTGGGCGATTTTGGCCATCAGTGGTTATTACTGGAAAGTATTTTCTGTATGGTGGCACTTCTGCTTTACCGACTGCGGAAAGCGGAAGCTCAGCGCGGGCGACAATCAGCCGGGCAACTGGTTGGAATTTAATTCGGTTGATTCAAATCTCAGGCAGTACAACTATGGAAACGCACGAACTCATTTCTCAACTCGAAACTACCGTCGAAGCCCATATTCGGGTAGCAGTGGAAGTTTTCCAAAACCTGCCTGCTACAAACTTGCTCCGACCCTCTTCCACTGGGGGTTGGAGCATTGCGCAGTGTCTGGAACACCTGAATTCGTATGGCGATTATTACCTTCCGGAAATTAACAAGGCGCTGATCAGGTCACAAGATGTTGCGCCGAAAACCACTTACAAAAGTGGTTGGTTAGGTGCCTGCTTCACCAAAATGATGGATCCGGCTTCCGCCAAAAAAATGCAGGCTTTTAAGAACCACATTCCAGCGGTAAATCTGGATCCAGATGAAGTCGTAGCCAGATTCATCGCCCAGCAGGAAACCATGCTTTTATACTTAAACAGCGCCCGGAAAACGGATATCGGCGCCACCCGCATTCCCATATCCATCACCAAACTGGTCAGGCTGAAAACCGGCGATGTATTTCAATTTTGCGTGGCCCACGACGCCAGACATATCGCCCAGGCGAAAAGGAATTTGAAGACATGAGAGGGGGAGGCCATCACAACTTCGAGCTTTGTCATGCAGAGCGCAGCGAAGCATCTGTAAAATTGATAAACAGATTACTCCCTGCGGTCGTGAAAACGCTTCGCTCAGTTCCTCCTGCCGTCGGAATGACAAAGGCTCGAAGCACCGTCATGCAGCCCGGACATTTTTATACCCCGAAACAATTTCAAACTATATTGCTTCGTTTTCGACCAATACAAACGTATCTAAATCTGAGTCAATGAGGTCCATCATACTTACTTTGTTGCTGTTTTCCTCTTTTGCAGCTTTTTCTCAAATTGAGAATCCGAAACGCAATTCTTCCCTGAAAATTTACAACCTCACCACCGTGGAGCGCGATTACGCTCCCATGTTCCCGGATTCCCTCAGCAGCGGTTATTCAGAGAATTTTTACAATGTTCAATTGTTCCATCCAACTTTTGCTTTTCAATGGTACAATGCCAAAGGAAATGCCCATGAAATCGAATTGACCGGTTTTCGCTTGAGCAACTCCGAAACCAATGGTTGGTCTTCCTCATCGCGCCAACCATCAATTTCGACACACCCGCGATACGCGCATACAGGTGCCCTGGTCTCACTCCGGTATGAATACATTCTCTTTGTAAAACGCGAAGGAGCTCCAAGACTGACGCCTTCCCTGGGACTTGGGGTCAATCCGTATTATAAGTTTGACATTTACCGATCATCAATTACCACCGTGTTTCCGGAGCAATATCAAGCAGCCGGCGTCCGCTTTTTCGCCATCCCGAGGCTGAACTATTCACTTTCAGATCGGCTCTATTTAGATCTGAATTTCCCGGTCGCCATTCACGATGCAAAAGTTGTTTCTGCAAAACACGAAGATCCTACCATACCTATAAATGACCGCAGAAGAACTTCGTTCGAAACGGAATCTTTTTCTCCGCTTTTCAGTGCGCGTTTTGGCGTGGGGATCAGATTGTAATTCCCATTCCCGCACTTCAAAATTTCGTTAACTAAGTCCCTTCGGGAAATGAGTAACGGCTTTGCGTTACTTATTGTAAATGATGACATGCAGCAAATCAGATCTTTACGGAAGCATTATTAATCAGTACTTTGTGAGTTGCACATACCGATTCTTAGATCCCTCGCTGCGCTTCGGGATGACACGAGCGTTTTTAGTAGTGGGGGGA
>JBGTLS010000132.1:0-3526 GCA_041744015.1 Cryomorpha sp.
CAAGACCAGCATTCAATCCTTTTAACGAAAGTCTGACTGGCTTTTGGTTGGAGTGAGGAAATGCACCTGCAGATTTTCTACCAATTCCACCATCCTGTTTTGCAGAGATTCGGGTTTTACAATCCGGCAATTGTCACCGAAGCTGATGAGCCAACGCGGAAAATCCTCGTCACAATCGTAAACGAGAAAATCCATTTCGATCCATTCGCCCAGATCGCGCTCGGACTGAAAGCCAAAATACCGTCGTCCACCCTGAATGTATCGGGCAACTTTTTTATCGACCAGAATGGTGGCAGAAATTTTTTCCATTCCTTCTATACTCCGGGTTCTCAGCTGGGCCATGCTCACGTGCTCCCGGTCGAAATGTGCATCTGTTCGCATTATATCGTGGATACGGTCGATACGAAATTGTCGGTAGTCGTGTCTTAGTTGACAATACGCCATCGCGTACCAATAATTGTTTTCGTAAAATAAACCAATGGGCTCAATCATTCTTTGTGTCGGTGAATCTGTCTCGAAAGCCTGGTAATTGAGATGAATGCATAGCTTGTCTGCGATAGCCTGGAGTATAATTTCAAGCGCATCCGGAATCTGATTGTTAAAAGGCTCATGGTTATTCTTTATGTCGATGGTTGTTTCGAGTGTCGACACCATATCCTGCTCAGAACCTCTCAACACGGATTTCAATTTGTACATGGCAGAACTGTAATGCTTCCGCAAATTGGCATCCCCAAAACCCTCCATCAATTTTTCGCCCGCCACAAAACTCATGGCCTCTTCGCGCGAAAACATCACGGGGGGAAGGCGGTATCCATCCACCAGCGAGTAGCCATTTCCGGCCTCACCGATGATCGGCACACCCGCTTCTTCGAGGGTGCGGATATCGCGGTAGATGGTGCGGAGACTTACGTCAAATCGGGATGCCATATCACTTGCCCTTACCACTTTGCGCGACTGGAGCTGGATGAGGATGGATATGATGCGGTCGAAACGGTTCATGGTTATTGCTATTCCGAAACGAAAGTAAGACAGCCAGACAAAAAACGGAGTGAAATCGTAGATTTAAATCGTGTTGACTTCAGTCAGAAAAGAACCGGGATCGCGAACAGAATACTACCGAGAATAAAAACCGCTGTAAGCACATGCACCGCTGGATGATTGACCCGCAAAAACACAACCTGCTCTACAGTCCTTCCCAACCAAAAAACAGAAAACCCCGCCATGAAAGTTTTACCCATTGCGTAAGTATGCAGTTCTTCCGGAAACACAAAACACATCACCCCCGCGAATAGAAAAACATAAATGAGCCTGAGGTTGAGTATTTGCATGATGGCCCGATTTTCCGGTCGGAGTTTTGCCAGGTCTTTTTTCCAACCAAAGATTTTCCAGAACAGCATGTGAAATATGGCGAAGGCGATCGAATAGATTCCGCAGACAAGTACACTGGTTGCCATTTCATTGAAGATTTTAGTAATTGTACTTGACGGTCATAAAGTTAAATAACGAGTGGTCCTATGATACTTACAAGCCTTAAATGTAAAATAAGGCTTCTGCTTAATTTACTTTGTTACGATAATTGATTTTCGCTGAAATCATAATCGCGTTCCACTTTCGCGATACGCACTTTATACGCGGCATACCATTGCGACCTTCCAAGCTCCTGTGCGTGCATGTGATCGACTTGTTTTTTCCAATTGCGGATGCTTTCCAAATCACGCCAGTAAGACACAGTGAGTCCCAATCCATCCCGGGCCGATTCCATACCGAGATATCCATCCTGCTGCGCAGCCATTGTTGCCATCCTTTCTGATATGGAAGCGTAATCTTCATCCACCAAGGTGCGCAGGGATGTGAAAATGACGGCATAATAAGGTGGAGATGGTGTGTTCGAGATCATTTCGTTGCAATCACAATGGTAAATTCTCTTTCCAGAAATTCATCCGGACCCATCGCGATGCGGTCGGTATGCTCATCAAACCGGATGGAATTCCAGGAAAGTTGATCCAACAGAGTTTGCATTTTGGGTGTGTCATACAATTGAAATCCATATTGGGTGAAAGGCATACGTGCCATGGATCGCTCCTGACCATAAGCAATGTGCGCGGTCCCGCCCGGCCTCAGCACCCGATACATTTCATTCACCATCGTGACCGGGTCTTTCCAGAAATAGACGGTATTGACCGTCATAATCCTGTCGAACATGGAATCTGCCAATGGCAAGTGATTTCCCGAATACAGGTGAAAATCGGTCTTGGCATCCAGCATCGCCGCGTGCTTCTGCGTTTCCGAATACATCAGCTCAGAAATTTCTAAGCCTGTATATTGCAAACCATCAGCCCGGGACAGTAAATCTGGAATGTGGCTTCCAATGCCATGGCCCAGTTCCAATAAATGCTCACCACCAGAAAGCTTAAGACTCTCAATGGTGGCGACAATCATAGGGGCATTGTTGCGATTCATCTCCAGCCCGACTTCAATGCCCATTTCTCCTTCTGGACGGCTGAGCTGGGCTGCAAGTGCGCGAAATTGTTCGTCGGTGTATTCCATACGCCAAAGATTTGAAAATCAAAAGTACAGCGTGGAGAGCAATGGACAAAATTTCACGCAAAATGCAAAGCATCTCCCAACAAATCCCGGCTAAAAGTATGTTTGAACCGCAAATTCAAATTGATCGATGAAAATCTTTTTAAAGGCTGAGATATTGTTCTGCTCGTAAAAAACCAACATGGTCTTTTTATATTCCACGGAGTCCACGGTTCTGAATGAAATAGGGCAATAATCGAAATTGATTAAAACAGCATTGCTTACGATGCGTGCGGTGCGTTTATTGCCGTCGGCGAAAGGTTGGATGTACGAAATCAGTATAAGCAGCAAGAGCGCTTTTTCAAATATATTTTCTTTCTGGTTTACCAGATCACACATTCCCGTTAAGGCTTCCGAAATTTGAAATTCATTGTCAAGGGGCCGGTAATTGGTGCCTGATATTCCGACCCTTCTTTTTCGTATGTGTTTTTCGACGCCCAGTTCTTTGATCAGTATGCTATGAATGTCTTCAATCTTTGCAACAGACCAAGGAGTGAGATAGTCAGGATTTGAAACGATAAAATCCAGGGCTTCTTTGTGGTTGAGCAGCATCACGGCTTCATCTTTTGTTCTTCCGGAAGCCGTTTCTTTTTCTTTAAGCAGACGTTCCGTTTCCAGCAGCGAATAGGTGTTGCCTTCAATCTGGGAAGATTTCCAACTCAGATCAATAGCAAGTCGCTCCATTTCCTTTTTGTACTCCGATTCAGACAGTTCTGAAACGTTATGCCGAAATTGATCTTGCAGCGATTCGAGTTTGTTCAATTCCCTTTCCGTAAAAAGCTCAGATTGTTGGAGCGTTTCAGAGATGAGATCAAAATTAAACCCTTCCCTGATTTCCCGATCATCTATTTCCTTTTCGTAATACTTATCTACTTCAACGGGATAAAGCAAAGCATACGATGGGGACAACATATACCGCGACGCTTTGCCCTGGCCTTTCTTC
>JBGTLS010000133.1:0-3927 GCA_041744015.1 Cryomorpha sp.
ACTGTTTACAAAAGAAGTGCAACGCAGATATTGGACTTTATGGACAGACACTAATTAATAGGCAAGGACACGTCTGAGATTTTATATCGGTGAATTCCCTTTGTCTTTTTTGACTATCTATCACAAAAAACATCATGAAAAAAAATTAAAAAAAAGCACAAAAATTTGCGTTAAAAAATAGTTAACTTCAATATAATGATATGGTTAGAAATAATATTTTTATCCATAATGCCCAACGAATGACCAGAATACGCGTGTTATTTCGTAGCTTTCGGCGCTACCAAAACCCGCTTATGAAACGTATAGATCGTTTTGCTGAAATAAAATTGCTGTTGAAAAAATTCAACCGGGCAGAGCGCAAAGTATTGTTGGTTCAAAGCACAGCTCTGGAAAACATGACGAGAAAGGGTTTTGAGAACATGGCCCAGGCACTCGATCAATTATTTTCCCAATCCAATATTTCCCGGACAGATTTTTTGAAAAGTCTGAAAATGGAAAAACTTTCGAGTCTGGAAATCAATGCCTTTCTCCTTCACTTAAAAAACTTTATCCTCGAAAGTCTGGTTCAGGATGTAAATATTTTTCGCCCGGGACGATACAGTAACCGGTTTCGCACACAAGCATCTAATGCAAAAAAGTTAAATCAAACTGAGATTCTGATTTCACGCAATATTTTCGATCAGTCCGAAAAACTACTTGAAGATGTGATAAGCCGCAGCCTTAAGTATGAACTATTTTCCCAAACACAGGAAGCTTACCGTCAGCTTCAGTTCCTATATGTCGTCAACAGAAGTGCGAGAAAATTCAATCGACTTAGTGAACAAATTGATGAAGTCAAACAACTGCGCAATGCTTTTGAAGATACGCATGAATTGTATTTACTATTTCAACTCAATAAGGGACATTATCCGAAATCAGTTCCGAAAGAAGAACTGAATAAAACCCTTGAAGCACTATCCGGAATTTTACAAAAATTCGAAGTGCAATATACGCGCTACATTCACGCCATTCTGAGCATTCGGCTGCTCACGCTCACAGATGATTTCCGGAAGGCCAGAAAAGCAGTAGAAGACTTATTGGTTGTGTTGAGAAATGAGCCAGCCATACAAAGTGAAAAACGAGAAAGCCAATTGCTATTTGATCTGGGCATCATTCTTATGCAGTTGCGCAAACCAGAAGAAGCGCGGGTGGCATTCACTTCTGCTCAGTCGCTGCTGAAGAGAAACAGCTATGAGAGTTTTCTGAGCAATAAGTATCTCACCATGATCGATTTTTATCAAAACAATATGGAGTCTTTGGCCGCCAGTCTTCCAAGGTTATTAAAATCGAATTTTATTATCGGGTTGTCTTATGCTGTTGTACAATTTGAATATTTTCTGGCCATGTATATGTTTCAAACCGGAAATTATATGGGGGCGGTGGCATTGATGCGAAGTCATGTGGAACAGAGACAAGGGTTACAAGTCGATATGCGTCTGGGTCAAAACTTACTACTTTTCATGGCAGCTGTAGAAATTCGCTACAGCGAACCCGAAGTGGCTGAAGAGGCGTTAAAATTGTCCATGGAAAATCTCAATGAACTCTATGTAAATGAGGAAGCCAGAAAGCGCGACAGACTTATCATTCGTTTGATTCGTCGCATTACAGGAAGTATGTTTGAATTTGAACGTACGTATGCGCTTGTAAAAGACAGATTCCAAAGACTGAACCTGTCTGATCCGGAATTTCGTTGGGAACCGTTCACCTACGAAATTATCCCATTTGATCAGTGGTTCAACTGGAAACTCACAGGCCGAAAATCAACTGTGAAACTTCCGCCTGCTCCAAAACCCGAAGAATAATCAAAAGATCTCACCCGAATTATTTACTTACCTGACAATGGCGTCATCAAGGACATAGATCAACTCGTCAACGTCCGAATCATTCAGCTTCAGGTCGCCAATCAACGTGAGCCGTTCATCGGTTTTAAATGTCCTTGAATCTGAACGAAAATAAACGGCCATCACCGATTCGGGTCCTGCGTTTCCGCAAAAGAAACAGGCGCTGAACGGATAGGCACTCAATACATACTCGTTCAGAGCCACATCAATGGGTATGATATATCCGGTAATAGCGATTTTGGACCCATCGTGTTTCCGTTGCTTTTCCCCGAAAAGGGGATAATAAATATATACATCCTCGTCTTCCATATAGATATCCTTAAAAGTGACATCCATCAAATCCGTCCAACTCACTTCAGGTTGAGCCAATACAGGAAGAGACAAAAAAGCGAAGCAAAAAATCAAAAAACTATTGCGCATAGGTAGAAAGTACTTTAGAAACATCCATTCGAATGGTTTTTACGGCTGGAATGATGGCTGCAAAAATACACAGGATTATGGTAATCGCAGCCAATATCCATTCACCAGGCGAAAGACGCCAAACATCAATAGCTATACCAAATTGTTTATCCGCGTATGAATTGAGGACAGCCAACCCGACATGAGAAACCAATAAACCCAGGAATGTACCGGCAATACCCAGAAGCAGAGCCTCTCCCATCACCATCAGAAAAACCTGACCACGCGAGGCACCCATCGATCGAATGATGGCCATTTCATAAGCCCGTTCTTTCAGTGAGTTTAGCATGGATACGAATACGCTGATGCCTCCCAGCAACATAATGGCAATGGCCAGAATACGGAGGGCTGCGATACCGATACCAAACAGATCAAACAGCCTGTTGATCTCTATCGCTGGTAAGGCCGCCTGCATATTTGTTTGTTGATTCACGAGACGCGGCAAACTGATCATGCCCATCTTATTTTTAAACTGGATCAACATGGCCGTAATTTCGCGATTGGCCTGAGCCGAAGTATCGCCTGGCGTATCGTGCACCGACCAAACACTTTCCTGGGCTGTGAGCAAAAGTCGATCAACTACTGTACCGGTTGGCTGAAAGATACCAACCACGGTGAAAGGATGCTCTTCGTGCACCTCCGCATTCATATCGTCCCCATGTGCACTGAAAAATGTATCCCCGGTTTTTAACCCAAATTCTTCTGCAACCTGGGCTCCAACAGTTGCTTCGAAAGGCGATTCCCAAAGTCTTCCATCAGCGAGGCTGGCATCATAGAGCGCTGCGTATTCATGGCTTGTCCCAATTATCCTCCGTCCGCGGTAACTATCGCCAAATGAAAGCTGTACTGCATTCGAAACCATGGGATTCCGCGCCAGCTTTTGGGCTTCAGCCCTGGAGATATTCCCCGTTGGATTGTCAATTTGGTACACGGCTGCGAGTATGAGCTGCAAAGGACTTCCCTTCGCCCCGACCACCATATCGATTCCTTTGATGTTTTTTTTGAAACTTTCGTCAAATGATTCACCAACCAAAATCAACATTGACACCAAAGCCACCCCCATCGTTAGCATTACCACCGTCAACATAGCCGATAGCGGTTTGCTGGAAAGGTTCTTTCTACTTATTTTCAGAATATTCATAGCGCGATCTGGTTTTGAAACCTGGATTTTAAACGCTGATCGTGCGAGACTACCACGAGGGTTGCTGCATTGAGCGCTGCTTCTTTCACCAGGAGTTCATAAACCATCTCAGCATTGGCATCGTCGAGGCTTGAGGTGGGCTCATCTGCAAAAACCAATGGCGGACCCGCTGCCAATGCTCTGGCGATTGCCAACCGTTGTCGTTCGCCCCCGCTTAAGTAGTTTGTCATCTTATCCGCCTTGTCGGCAATGCCCAATTCTTCGAGCAAAGTCACCGCTTTGGGCCGACTTGATGTGCCCGTTCCAAAAAACTGCGCTGCAAGAATATTGTCAACGACCGAGAGCGCCGACACAAACCGCGGTTGCTGAAATACAAGTCCCACATGACTACCACGAAACCGGTCGAGTTTTTTTTGATTGAGATCTCCCAAACGAATACCGTCGATT
>JBGTLS010000134.1:0-3183 GCA_041744015.1 Cryomorpha sp.
ATGATACGTATTTGGGAAAGGTGAATTGAAGGTGGAACACGTCGGAAATTGATGAATTGAAATCGACAATTAGAAAAAGAAAATAATTTATGATCCGCTTTTTCCGCCACATCCGCCAAAACCTGCTCGCTCAAGGCCGCGTAGCTCGTTATCTCACCTACGCCATCGGCGAGATTGTATTGGTGGTGATTGGGATTTTGATTGCATTGCAACTCAATAACTGGAACGCGGAGCGCAAGTCCGCGAAAGAAGAATTAAAACTTTTGCAGGAAATGCGCCACAACCTGGCCAATGATTTAATTGATTGTTACTGGAATATAGATAAACAAAAAGAATTAAGTGCTTCAAATGCCGCTGTATTAAAACATTTGGATGAGCGGACGCCCTTTCACGACTCGCTGCAATTACATTATGGCAATCTGATCTACTCAACTACTCAGCGCAGGAATATGTCCGCATACGATCACCTGAAAGCAAAGGGAATTGACCTGATTCAAAACGACAGCTTAAGGAGAAATATTACAGCCGTTTATTCAGAGCGCTATTATTATATTGAAAAAATAGAATTGGAATACGATAATTCCTTTCAACAGAGCGAAATGATACCTGAGCTAAAAGCCAAAATTATATTGCACAACAATCCAAAAACAGGTCATCCACTCGATGTGGAAAGTTTGTATGTTGATGACTCATTCAAAGGTTCTCTACGCATGAATATTGGTGTGCGACAATACATGGTTGATCGGTATGCCGGCCTTTCCAAAGATTTGCAAGGTCTTATTGCTAATATTGATACCGAACTGGCAGAAAGAAGCTGATGTATTTCTTTCGGAAAAAATATCCCTGCTTTCGGAAGGTTTGGCCTTGTGACGGGAAAACAGAGGTGTGAGAATTGTTAGCAATGGTTACTTTAATATGCGAAACTGCTACCAGGCAATAAGAGAAGAAAATTAAAAAAATAATGTAATCGGATTTAAAATATTCAGAAATGAAAATGAGAGTAATTAAAATTTCGTGGTATTTGGTCTTTTTCGATGTGTTCCAAATCATGGAAAACGGGAGGCGAACCAATCTGTATGATTTCGAATCATGCAGGCGAAATATATAATTGATAAATGGGACTTAATAATTGGATATCATCGATTTTAAATGAAAATACAGACTTATGAAACTATTGATTGTAGATGACGAAAAGGATGTTGAAACTTTATTCCGACAAAAACTCCGCAAAGAAGTAAAGTCGCGCGTTTGCGAACTCTCTTTTGCCTTTTCGGGCAGTGAAGCGCTCGAAATACTCAGAAGCCAAAAACCGCCAGGAGTGATGTACATTTTTTCCGATATCAATATGCCCGGAATGAGCGGATTGGAATTATTGGAAAAGGTTAAAGCTGAATTTCCTCAAATTCAGGTAAGCATGATTTCGGCATATGGCGACGACGACAATTACAACCGGGCCATGGATTCCGGGGCGAAGGAGTTTTTTACCAAGCCCGTTGATTTTAATTCGCTCAAGGCAGAGCTGATTAAATTTTTGCCCGAAGAAAATTAAGTGATCAACCGCCGATAATTTTAAATTTATACAGAAATGCGCAACATCTGATTTCCCTCAAAGGAGAGATTCAGTTTTGCAATGTGCATGATCCATTGAAATTATGATTAAGCTGCTTCGCGCCAACTCTCTTTATGTATCAGTTGTGCCCGGGCGCATTAAATTAGACTGCCTATGATACGCTACTTCCGCATCATCCGCCAAAAACTGATTATACAGAGTTGCCTGGTAAAGAATATCACCATCGTCGGGAGAGAAATTCACCGAGCGACTGGAGACGATCATTACTGATCCTAAAAAATTACACCAATCATGAGTTCAAACCCAACCATCATTCCTCAAGCCCGCGATGTTTACGAGACCTTTTGGGAGAGCTACCTTTCGGGAAATCTGGAAGCTTTTGCTGACACCATAGACGATGAGCTCTCCCTGATAGGAACTTCCGAGAGCGAAATTAGCTTTGGAAAAGACAAAGGCGTGGCACTGCTCAAGGCCCAATTTGATGAAGTGGTGGGCAAGGCCGAACGCCGAAACAGGCAAGTGAAAGAAATTCCGGTGGGCGACCAGGTGCTCATCATCGAGTTTTGCGATATCTATGTATTAATGGAATCTGATTGGCGTTTTTATGCCAGGCTTCGCTTGTCGACCCTGATGCGGCAAAGTCCACAGGGGTGGAAGGTATTCCAGCAGCACGGCTCCCTTCCCGACCAAATGGTAGAAGGCGATGAAACCGTGGCCATTGAAAGAATCAACAAGGAAAACACAGAGCTACGCACTGCCGTGAATCGCCGTACCGTTGAGCTCGAGCAAAAGAGCAGGGATCTTGAGATTGAAGCTGCTTTGGAACGCGTGCGATCCCGCAGCATGGCCATGCACAAAAGCGAAGAACTCGCAGAAATGATACAGGTTGTATACGATCAGTTGGTGGGTTTAAATATTCCCGTGGAGCATGCCGGATTTATACTGGATTTCAAAGAAAGAGACGACATGCACATCTGGCTGGCCGACCATCAGCAGGGCGTGCCTTCAGAAATCACCATCCCTTATTTCGATTCCCCGCATTGGAATTGCTTTGTTGAAGCAAAGTCAAAGGGTGAGGATTTCTTTGCCAACCTGCTGCCTTTTGAAGTCAAGAACAAATTCTATAAAGATCTTTTCAAATGGATTCCGGAATTGGCTGAAGACGCACAACGGGCCATTTTCAGCAAACCGGCCCTGGCCATCTCCACCGTATTGCTGGACAATGTGGGATTGTACATTG
The DNA here is from genome assembly GCA_041744015.1 of Cryomorpha sp. GTDB lineage: Bacteria > Bacteroidota > Bacteroidia > Flavobacteriales_D > Cryomorphaceae > JBBQZU01. The sequence continues at coordinate 2,811 of JBGTLS010000134.1, forward strand.
AGCGTTACGCGGAGACCCCTTTTACAGCCGAAGAGAATGCCATCCTGATGCGCTTTGGCAAAGTATTCCAACAGACCTATACGCGTTTTCTCGATTTGCAAAAAGCAGAAGCACAGGCAAGGGAATCACAAATTCAATTGGCATTAGAAAGAGTTCGTGCCAGAACAATGGCTATGCAGCATAGCGATGAACTACAGGATGCTGCGATCTTATTATTTCAGCAGGTGAAAGAATTAGGTGTACAGACAGGAAGTTGCGGTTTTAATATCTGGAACAAAAATGAGAAAACAGCCACTGTGTGGATGAGTTCAGCGGAAGGGGGATTACAATCTCCGTTTATATTGCCACATACAGAAAGCGCCATTTATAAGCA
>JBGTLS010000135.1:0-4431 GCA_041744015.1 Cryomorpha sp.
GGGGTTGATATAGAAGCCCACAAAGCGGCACTGGACGTAGGTTTGCCGACCATCGCTGTCCTGGCACATGGGCTCAATCGTATATATCCCACTGCACATACACGGTATGCCACGGACATGTTGCAAAAAGGAGCCTTACTTACCGAGTTTACAACCGAATCGAAACCAGACCGTGAAAATTTCCCTATGCGCAATCGTATCGTCGCAGGAATGAGTGATGCGACCATCGTAGTGCAATCAGGCGCAACTGGTGGCTCCATGATTACTGCTGATCTCGCCAATGGATATAGCCGGGATGTATTCGCCATTCCCGGTCGCATTGATGATGAACATTCGGTAGGTTGCAACCGGCTGATTAAATCGCACAGGGCCGCCCTGCTCGAATCTGTGAAAGATCTCGAATACATTATGGGTTGGAAAGAGGAAGAAACCTCGAAGTCTGTTCAGAAGAAAATATTCGTCGAGCTGAATCCAAATGAAGAATCCTTGATTTCACTTCTGCGTGAAAAGGGTAAAATTCAGATCGATGAACTCTGTCTCCAGGCTGGTATACCGATGAGCAGCGTAATGGTTCATTTGCTCAATCTGGAGCTCAACGGACTGGTGCGTTCCTTCCCGGGAAAAATGTATGAAGTTTGTTAAAACTTAGTGTAGATTTTACACCTTGATTGGGGCTTTTTTCGATTGTTAAAAATTTGATATTCAATAACTAAGACAGATTCGTAAGGTAGCCCAAACAGAAGTTGTGCATCATTAATTTTCTATACATTTGCGGCCAACTATTAACGCAAAAAATTTTATGGAAGGAACTTCCCATCACGCAGATATGGATGCCTTTATGGCACGTGTCAAAGCCAGCAATCCCAATGAGCCCGAATTTCTGCAGGCTGTTGAAGAAGTAGCTGAAACCATTATTCCTTTTTTGGAAAAAAATCCCAAATACAAAGAAGCCAAAATTCTCGAGCGAATCGTTGAACCAGAGCGAACCATCATTTTCCGTGTGCCATGGATGGATGATGCCGGAAAGGTCCAGGTCAACAGAGGTTATCGCGTGGAGTTTAATTCCGCCATTGGACCGTACAAAGGTGGTTTGCGGTTCCATCCATCTGTAAATCTGAGCATCCTGAAGTTTTTGGGATTTGAGCAAATATTTAAAAACAGCCTTACCACATTGCCCATGGGTGGTGGTAAAGGAGGATCTGATTTCGACCCAAAAGGTAAATCAGATAATGAAGTGATGAAATTTTGCCAGAGCTTTATGTCTGAACTTGCCCGACATATTGGTCCGGATACGGATGTTCCTGCGGGTGATATCGGTGTAGGTGCACGTGAGATCGGCTATATGTTTGGCCAGTACAAACGCCTTCGCAATGAATTTACCGGTGTCCTTACCGGAAAAGGTCGTGGATGGGGTGGATCTCTCATCCGTCCGGAAGCAACCGGTTATGGCTGTGTATATTTCGCTGAGGAAATGCTAAAAACCGTAGATCAGAAAATAGAAGGCAAAGTGGTGGCAATTTCCGGTTCTGGAAATGTGGCACAATTCGCCTGTCAGAAGGTTATGGAACTTGGTGGTAAGGTTGTATCCGCTTCGGATTCTTCGGGATACGTCTATGCCAAAAATGGCTTCACCAAAGAGTCGTTTGAATTCTTGCAGGAACTGAAAAATGTAAAACGCGGGCGAATAGAAGACCTGGCTTCAAAGTTTGATGATATCGAATTTTTCGCAGATAAAAATGCCTGGAATGTGCCGACCAAAATTGACATCGCACTACCGTGTGCCACACAAAATGAATTGGACGATAAGGACGCGAAAAGATTGATCGACAATGGAGTAAAACTTGTTGCTGAAGGCGCTAATATGCCGACAACCCCCGAAGCGATTGCCTTATTTGAGAAAAACGGTGTGACTTTCGCACCGGGCAAGGCCAGCAATGCCGGAGGTGTAGCCACCTCGGGATTGGAGATGAGCCAGAATTCGATAAGGATGTCCTGGAGCAGAGAAGAAGTGGACGAAAAACTTCATGGTATTATGAAAGACATTCACGAAGCCTGTGTGAAATACGGAAAAGGGAGTGATGGAAAAGTGAATTATGTTAGAGGAGCCAATATAGCTGGTTTCGTGAAAGTGGCGGATGCCATGCTCGATCAGGGTATCGTTTAAGTATTGAAAAATTGCAAGAAATAGAAACCCGGCTTCTGGCCGGGTTTTGTTTTAAAATCTCAACTGGTTTTCCTTGGCGGGTCGAATTTAATCACCTGATTTTCGTAAGGCTCTATCGTTCTAAGGTAGTCGAATATAGCTCCCAGATCCTCTTCTTTCATGCCGGCATAAGTCATCCAGGGCATCACCGTTTGCAAGTGGCCAGGCTGCACTGCGGGAGGAATATACGAGCTATCCGCATACATTTTAAACCGGGCGATAAATTGTTCCCTTGTCCAGCTTCCAATACCTGTTTCATGCGGAGTAATATTAGGGGATCGCACCAATCCCCCTGGTCCCAGACTAAATTCAAAACCTCCGGCAAATGGGTCGCCTGTCACTTTACCATTTTCTGCTTTCGTATGACATTCTTTGCAAATCGCCGCCGTGGTAAGATATTTCCCATAAGCTACCCGATCGCGAATGGAAGGCAGCGGGGTGGGTTCTGATTTTTTGGGCATGGTGTTGATGATGAAATTGACAGGAAAATCGGCATCGGATTTATCATTGACCTTTTCAATGGGTTCAAGTGTGCGCAGATAAGCGATAACCGCTTTGATGTCTTCGGGGTCACATTGACCGAAGTAGTGATAGGGCATTATTGAAAAAAGAGCGGACCCATCCCGGCTTACTCCGGTGGTAATCGCCCGGAATAATTCCCCGTCTGTCCAATCACCCACACCGAATGGTGTAATATTCCGGGCTATAAATTTTCCTGGGAATCCATAGCGTTGATCAAAACTTTCACCTCCACCTCCCTGGGTGCCTTCTATAACGGGACCTGCATAAAGACTAAAATCTCTTTGTGCGTGGCATTCGACACATTGCATCACATGGTTTGCCAGATAACGGCCACGCTCGATGCGTTCAGGGTGCAGTTCGATGGACATTTCAGGAGAAGGGCCGACATTCGGCAGAGCGGTTTTCACATACGCCAATGCTCCTGCCACAACGAGCAGGAGAATAGCGCAAATATAGAGCAGGATGCGCAATGTTTTTCTCATGGTTAAGTCGATTGGTTATGGGTCGAATTTAACATAAAATTTGTTATGTGCTATATTTTAGGTGATAAGGAGGTGAGAATTTTTTTCCTGACTTCGGAATTGATGTTCTGAATACCGTAGAAAGGAAACAAAAAAAAATGCGCTCCTGTAGGGGAGCGCATTTTCGTTAGAAGCAACTTTTCCTTTTCGGGAAAGAACTTTGGCTTATTGAACGTTCAATTTGGTCGTTACAATCTGTCCGTCGATTGTAGCTTGTACAAAGTACAATCCGGCAGCAAATTGATTTACATCGATCAGAATGTCGGCGGTACTGTTGGCATCAACACGTTTTACCAATTGACCAAGACTGTTCAGGATCAAAATATTTGTCATATTCTGATCTGCCTGAAGACGCACGTCGTTTGTAGCTGGATTTGGGAAAAGCTTAAATCCATATATGGAAGCATCTACAGTACCTACGCCTCCCATATTCTCGAAAGAAATGCAGAATTCACCTTCATCGCCACCCCAGGTATCCACCATAAGTGTATATTCCACTCCGGCTACAGTAATAAATTCGATACCAGCAGTGTAATTTTCTCCGGCAAAATCTATGTCTTCAGCACAGCCCACCTGTGTAAGATTTCCGCAATCTCCGGTGTAAAGTCCAAATTGTGTATCGTCTACATATGGAGTAGCAGCACCACCACAATTATTTGAGGTAATGTAGTATGTGTTTCCATCACCTGTGAAAGTGTACCACGTACTCACCTGCACCGCCGGCTCTACACCGAAATCATCCCAACAGTCGAGTCCGTCCAAACCTTCCGTATTCGTGCCATTCACGTTTGTGAAAGTACTTGAATTCACTACAGCGCCAAGGGCACCACCCATCAGAGAAGATAGGTCGATAGCGTCAACACAAAGGTCATTTGGTGGAACCATTGGAGCCGAAGATGATTGTACCGCAATTTGGAATGTTCCCGAAGTTCCATCATAACCATCCACAAGAATCCAAATAACTGTTCCGGCTGTGAGATTGGTTAATGTGGCTTCAGATAAGTAATTCGTAGATGAAACATCATCATTACAACCTATTTGAGTAAGGTCACCATCGCAAGTGTCATCACTGCTTGTAAAAATCAATAATTGGGTATCATCGTTTGTCAATACTTCCAAATTGGTAGTTACAAGATATGTTCCATCTGTAGGCACTTCAAATTTATACCATACATCGCCATCAAT
>JBGTLS010000136.1:0-4545 GCA_041744015.1 Cryomorpha sp.
CTTTTTTGGTCAACCCCGATACCAGCCACTGTTCGAATAAAATTTGCATCTGGTCATGATCGTATCTTTTCATGACACAAGATTAAATCAATCAGGCTAAATGTGGAAGATGGGTTCGTCGGACGGATACAAATAAACAGGTTTCAGCGTCAAACTATGCCCGAAATGATTTGTTTTATACCAAAGTAGAAAAAGATGGCAAGAACAATGATGAGTGAGCGGGATATGCGCTTGATAGAAATCAGGCCAGAACTGGAAATTTCAGATCCGGGAACCCTGGATAGCGAACGATTCCAGAACAATACCCTCCGACCCATTCTAAAATTTCAAAACGCCATCATTCTGGCGCAATTCAAAAAATACCTTTCGAAATTCAAAACGGCTTTTAACGCTTACAATCAGAACGCACAGCGCAGCTATATCGAAGACGTTTTGAAAACCGATCCGAAAATCAAAAACTCTCTCATCGCCTCGGTGGTGAGTCTGATGACCCTTGAAGAATACGAATACTATTGCGCCAATAAAATCGATGCCAACAAGAGAATTGTGCAGATGCTGACAGGCAGGCTGAAGGATCATCTTGAATATTTATATTAGGAATTTGGTCAAGTTGAAGAAAGTACAAAGTATTAATTACCAAGTATTAAGTTGAGCATGCCTGAATAACACTGACCCAATATAATGACCACATGGGTTCTGAGACGTTTTGAACTTGACCGTATTGATTTGATTATTTCCAAAACCATCAAAGCGTTTCCAAATCATCCAAATACTTCCCGGCCTGCTCAATAATAGCTGCCCGATCCTCCCCTTTCATTCTATTCAGCGTAGGGTACGCAAATCCGATCCGGGGATTGTCTTCAAGTTTGCCGCTGTGGCGATCATAAAAATCCCAGTAAAGGGAATTAAACGGGCAGGACTTTTCGCCCACTTTCTTTTTCTTGTCGTAATGGCATCCTGCGCAATAATCACTCATTTTGTCAATATAATTGGCCGATGATACGTAGGGTTTTGTGCCTACCAGTCCGCCGTCGGCATATTGGCTCATACCACGGGTGTTGGTAATCTCCACCCACTCAATTGCGTCGATGTAGACTCCGAGATACCAGGCGTCTACCTCATCGGGGTCGATGCCGGCAAGCAGAGCAAAATTTCCTGTTACCATGAGCCGCTGAATGTGGTGCGCGTAGGCATAATCGAGTGATTGATTTATCTTCTGATTCAAACACATCATTTTCGTATCACCCGTCCAAAACCAGGATGGGAGTTTCTGGCGATGGTCAAAAAAATTAAGTTTTGCATATTCCGGCATTTTCGCCCAGTACACCCCGCGCATGTATTCCCGCCAGCCGAGAATCTGCCTGATAAATCCTTCGACGGTAGCAATAGGTACAACAGAGTTTCGTGAACGCCAGGTCTCTTCGACTTTTCGAATTACTTCAAGCGGACTGAGTATTTTACAATTCATCGCAAAGCTCAGCCGGGCATGGTATAGCGACCATTGATCCTTTTGCATTGCATCCTGATATCTTCCAAAATTTTCAAGAAGTTCATCGACAAAGAAATCGATTTCCAGGGATTCCTTACGTGTCACCGGCCAAATGAATTTATCAGGATCGATGCGCCCCATAGTCTTCACATCCTTTTTTTCGAGCAGGTCTATGATGTCCTGCACCTTTCGGGAAAAGATTTTCGGTTTCGGAATTTTCACATCTTTCGGCAGGCTCTTCCGGTTTTCCTTGTCAAAATTCCAATTGCCCCGTATGGGCTCACCGCCGTCCATCAGGATACCGTATTTCTTGCGCATCATCCGGTAGAATGATTCCATCACGAAAGTCTTTTTTCCTTTGAAATGTTTGGTCAGATCTTCCCTTTCGGAAAGAAAATGCTCCGTGTCGGCTACAGCGCAGGGCAAGTCAAGTTCCTTTGCCAATTCTTTTAATTCCTGATCTAGCCGGTATTCGTCGGGGAGCTGATATGACCAATGTTTATAATATCTTTCTTTTAGCAACAGCCGGATGTTCTCAGAAAAACTGTGTTTGTTTCCTTTATCATCAAGTTTAAAGTAAATGACCTCGATCCCTTTTTTCTCCAACCATCCGGCAAAATGCCGCATCGCCAGAAAGAATGACACGACTTTTTGGATATGGTGCTGCACGTAGCCGGTTTCCGAAAGAGATTCGGCCATGAAGACAGTGAAGGAGGTCGGATCATCCTTCCACCAACTATGCCGTGTATTGAGTTGATCGCCTAGTACGAGGCGAAGTGTTTTTGATTCCATTTGATTTCAAACCTTTTTTCACAGAAGATAATCTACATCTCAATGTAACAGAGATCGTCTATTATGGTTCTTAATCAGGAAAGGTTTGAAATATGGTTATCGAACCACCAATTTTAATGTTTTACGAAAGTCCATAACCTGGCTTTCAGGAAGAAATTGAACCAGATAAACTCCAGGTTGCAACCTCAGCTGATGTCTTACATCTCCTCCATTACTGGAGAAGTATTGCTTGAACTCATCCACCTTCTTTCCTGTAATATCGAAAATTTTGATCGTGGCTACACCTGAAAAATTTGATGAGATTCTGAACCAATCAAATGTTGGATTAGGAAAAATTTCCAGATAGGAATCATTATACAATGATTCAGACAAATCCAGAACACATTCTTGTTCAATAATTTCCAGGTATTGATTGACAGGAACATTTAATAATATTTGGGTGCTTCCACAAGGCCATTTTACAATAACGGAATCTACTACCGTGTTCTGAGCCATTCCAAAATGAATTCTCTGATCGTTTTGAGATCGATGGTGTTCACCGGCATTTTGAGTACGTACCTGTTTCACTCCCCCCGCTACGGCGTAAACCACAGCTCCATATCCTCCTCTGGTTGCGGTCTGACCAACGAGCTTTATACCGAGCCAGTTGTTATCATTTCCCTGGTTCATGTAGAGGTTGTACTTCGCCTCTTCCAGAAAGAAAACAGACATTCCATTTGCAGCGAAGAGGTCTAAGAAACCATCGTTATTTATGTCTGCAATAGTAACTGATTCACCGATACCGTTACCATCACCTGTGGCTCCCCATGCTTCATCATGCCGTATCCAGGTTTCGTTATTCACATTCTCCAATAGATAATTCGGCGAATTCAGTGCGCCGGTACTGCACACTACATAAATGTCAAGATCCATATCGTTATCAAAATCACCAACCACACCCATTCGACTATTATCAGATTCCTGAAGGACTATCAATTCCTGTGGTGTGAATTGAAAATCACCTTGGTTCATAAGAAGATAATCGCGGGTTGAACTCGTTGCCATTCCAAAAACCGGTTCAAAATTCTGTATTTGAGAATGGGCCTTAACGGTTATTCCAATTTCCGAGTCAAAAGTAAAATTACTTGATTGAAACTTCCATTTTCCGTCAACTCTGCCAATATAAATATGGGTGTTTTCCTGAGAATCATCTATTTCTTGAAATCCCTGATAGACTGATTGATTTGGGTGAATTGTAATCGTTTGATAGCCGGTCACATTTTGGACAAAGCTGCTACCCAAATGCATAGTAAAATTATATTGGACAGGCACGCGACCCCGAATGCTTATTTCAATGCTATCTGCTGATTCAAAGGTGAATGATGTCAAGTCGTATGAGGGAGGTCCATTTTGCATCAAAGCCTGAATAGTATGCTCATCCTTTAATACTATATCTGAATTCTTATGAGCACGTGTAAACAACACATCAGGGAGTAAATCACCATTGAAATCACCGATCAGATAATCAGTGGTATTACCTGTTATGTTAATCTGATTTTCTTCGACAAATTGTTCTGTTTGAAAATTGTAAATTTTAAATCTATTGCCGACCATCAATACGAATTCTGCTATTCCGTTGTCATTCATATCCATCAAAGTACCATGAGAAGCAACGGGAATGAAAAAGTTAGCTTCTACATTCGCATTTTCAAAAACACCGTTCTCTTGCCTGGTATAAACTGACGTCGGTGACGATCCGTCTGAATTCTGCTGGTTACTCAGCACAATATCAACTATTCCATTTTGATCCAGATCGATAACTGACGCCATTCTACCACGTCCGCCAAACAAGTCAATATTAAAAGTTTCACTAAGATTTTCCAATGTAAACGTATCGGTTCCATCATTGACAAAAAATAAATTTCTCGTACTTCCGCCAGCTGTTATTAAGAGGTCATCATCCCCATCATTATCAAAATCGAAAATCAAACTTCCGTGAAGATCATTTCCGTCTAAAGGATCTATAATGAATGTAGTTGCTGAAAACAGATTATTACCCAAGTTGATAAAAATCTTCGGAAGATCTTCGAGATATAATCCTCCTAAAGCATCATCAACCCGATTGTAATGGCAGGAAACATATAAGTCTGGTAGTCCATCTCCATTAAAATCTCCCCATGAAGAACCATATGTTTTACCCACATGCTCGATTCCGCTGCTTTCTATCATGTCTACAAATGTGACCTGACCCATAGACAAAAAGCTAATCAGAAGACATAAAGAAG
>JBGTLS010000137.1:0-1866 GCA_041744015.1 Cryomorpha sp.
AAAAGCGGCGGAGTACTTCGCCGGGCAGGCCATACCGAAGCTGCCATATATTTTGCGCGTCTGGCGGGCTTTGAACCGGCCGGTGTCATCGTGGAAATCATGAACGAAGACGGCTCTATGGCGCGTTTGCCCGAATTGCGAAAAATCGCCGACCGGTTTAATTTGAAACTCGTCAGCATACAGGATCTTATCTCTTACCGACTCGCGAAAGAATCACTTATTTCCAGAGAGATTGTGGTCGATTTACCCACAGAGCACGGAGATTTCGTGCTTCACCTTTACAACCAAACCACCACCGGACAAAAACACATTGCACTCGTGAAAGGTTCCTGGCAACCGGATGAGCCAGTAATGGTGCGCGTACACAGCAGCTGTGTAACGGGCGATATCTTTGGCTCCTGTCGTTGTGATTGCGGACCGCAACTTCACAGTGCCATGAAAATGATCGAGACCGAGGGAAAGGGAGTTGTGGTTTACATGAACCAGGAAGGCCGGGGCATTGGCCTGCTCAACAAACTCAAAGCATACAAACTTCAGGAAGAAGGTTTCGACACCGTGGATGCCAACCTTCAGCTGGGTTTCAAAATGGACGAGCGGGATTATGGGGTTGGAGCGCAAATACTGCGCGATCTGGGCATCAGTAAAATGCGTTTGATCACCAACAATCCGGTAAAACGTGCGGGACTGATCGGCTACGGATTGGAAATCACAGAGATTGTGCCCGTCGAAATTCACTCCAACAAGCACAATGAAAAGTATCTCCAAACCAAGCGCGACCGAATGGGCCACAATTTAAAGGTCGACCGGAAGAAAAGCTGATTTTCAGGTCTTCACTTTTCGCGCTTTGTCATTTGAAAAAAGTTCCCCAATTTTTTGAATGAACTCGTCGACGGTATTGAAATCCTCCTGATACACCAGACCGACGCCCTGCGTATATATCGATCCGGTTGAAAACTCCTGGTAAGGATTGGTTTCATTAAAAACTTTCAGTCGGATGGTGCCATCCTCAGTGATCATATATTCCACGAGAAAATCACCGACGAGGCCACTTTGACCTTCTATGTATTGCATTTCTGACTTCTGTGTGACCCCAAAATTTCCGCGCACCACCAATCGCTCATTGAATAATTGGGTGCTCAAAGCCACCGCCACTTCCTGGTTGCTGATCTGATCGCCGGGACGGTAGTTTATGCCAATATCCACTTCGCTGCTGATTTGTGACAACCAATTGCTGATTTGTGTGCTCACAAAATCGCTCGTGGATGCAGAACCCAGTCCGGAAAATCCACCTGCATCGGCGCCCTGACCCTGATCTACCGGAAGAAACCTGTTGAGAATGAGCAGGGCAAAAACCTGCTGATTCAACTGCTGACTGGTGCTTACCACACTGGCCAGCTGGCTTCGCTCCGTCTCAGTGGTTTGTGGCATTTCGATCGAAAAACGGATATTCGGATTCATAAGCTTATCGCTCAGATTGAGAACCACGTTTATTTCTTCCCGCGACCGATATCGGTCCTTGTTTTCGATCATAATAGGAAACAGGGGTGTGCGCAGATTGTAAGCGGCCGAAATATCAATATCGGCCTGATAGGGATCACCGTACCATCCCACCACCCCTCCCGGGCGAATAGTAAATTGTTTGTTGATGAGATTTTGAAGGGTAAACAAATAACTACCTGACATGATCTCGTACCGCCCAAACATACTAAACTCCCCGGCTGGCGATATTTCAAAAGTCAAAGCCCCGTAACCTCTTCCGCGAATGATGTCGCCCGTCTGCTCATCAAAAATGAGTTGAACTTCGGCATCAGGTGTGATTTCCAGGTTCATCCGCAGCAATACACCGGTGAGGTCTGCCTCACGCGT
>JBGTLS010000138.1:0-5510 GCA_041744015.1 Cryomorpha sp.
TGCTTAGTTTATCCATTGCATCCTGCCTGAAATGTCGGCCATGTTCGCTGTTCAGATAAAAACCGGCAGCAATCCCGGCAGCGATACCACCAAAGAATGCCAATAAAATTTTAGATGCTCCTGAAGAATGATCGTTTGAACTCATGATATTGTTGTTTTTATAGGGTTATTTAAATTGTAATTGTAGTAAAGAAGTTGGTATTCTTCCTATTATCTTCCAAATTTCGAAAATTTTTTGGAATAATAACGGATTCTGGTCAATTATGGAAATCGGTTAATCGTATCTCCATCAAATTCTGATTGTCGCGTACCTGAACCGAGGACCGTATCACTCATATTGTCATATTGATCAAAGGAAGATGCTGCATCAGTATCGCCTGATTGATAGGAACGCTTGCTCTCCTGATATCTTTCTTCCAATTCCCGCATTCGTTCCTGACTTTCTGCATTATCGTCACGGTTGGTACTAGCCAAAGCCTGTTGCGCTTGTCTTTGTCGTCTTTGATATTCGCTTTCAATCTCCTGCCAGCTTACAATTGCTCGCTGATCTACCGTGTCTTCCACGCTTTCAACGTAGGATTCCAAATCTTTAAATACGTCTTTGTCATTTCGGTCTCCAGCGTCGCAAGCCCAGAAAAGGCTTATACAAGATCCGAAAAAGAATATATGTTTGAAGTTCATCATTTATAAATTTAGAGGTGTTGAAACATAAGCAAATGGAAAGCCTAAATTAAGAACCGCCCTCATGGTGCGCTATAATATTTGTAACTATAAGTATATGAATTGTTTGAAAGTATAATTGGAGATATCTAGTTTTTGATCAAAACAGAAATTTGGGGAATGAAGTGCACACACTGTGGGTAAGAGGAGATGATGAAATGGAATGGAGATTCCGAAGAAGCGGCGTTACCCGGAATCCAGCCTCAATTATCTTTGCTAAATGGTGAAAGAGAAATATTTCCCGTATGAATAACATCCATATCTATAGGCTCCAGGATGTCGACCGAATCCAGTTGGAGGATAATATTTCCCGTAACAATATATGGCAGTGCCTCCTTGGCGAATAGAATTGCCAATCCATCTTTGATGACCTTGAAATCGTGAATTTCAATATTTGTTTTAACGAAGACACTGTCTTCTGGAGGTATATTTAAGTCAGGTGGTACCGAAACAAATGCGTTAAAGCGATCGTCAAGTCTCATGCGAAGTGCGGTCTCTATTAAGGTGATCGCAATCGGATTATAATTCACAATATAACCTTCCAGAATAAACCGTATGGTATCCAGTTGATAACTGAAATCGGAAACACCGGTTTGTTTGTATTCAGGTGGTTTGGGTCGGATTATTCTGATCGTTTTTTCTCCTTCCCAGATTTGCATCCCGATTAGGGGAAGTGTTTGAGATACTTCTGTATTGATCGTAAGCCAGGCCGAATCACCTTCGGCTTTTATTACGGATTGTATGTCCTTCATAGAAAGGTTTCCGGGAATCCGGACAAAATTTAGAGAGTCGGTTTTATTTGTATAGTCAATTGTTCCCTGAGCTACCTGAAATGTATCGAGGGTCACCTTAAATTTGATGTTTTCTGTATACCTGGTTAAAATGGACAATGCACCATTTTCCAATAAAATTGTAGCGTGAAGTGAGTCATTTTTGATCGTAGTTCTGACTTGTTTGACATCTATTTTTATGGGTCCCGGTTTGAAGGATTCAAGTAGAAATAACCCTCCAGCTATTATTACAAGGAGAATTATGAGTATCCAATATCTTTTGCGCATTTATCGACTTTTAGTTTGATTTCTTTAGAACAGAACAATTGCCTCATATGATTAAAAAATAAAAAAGATCCACTAAGTGGATCTTTAACTGCGGTCCGGCGTAGTAAGGGAGCGCAGATTATTTTAGAAGATTTCTAACTTCGTCTTTGCTTTTCCCCAATTTCTTTTCGAGACGGCCGACGAGTTCGTCTTCTTTTCCTTCTTCGTATTTCAAATCGTCATCTGTCAAATTGGCATAAGATTGCTTCAATTTACCTTTCAGTTCTTTCCAGTTTCCTGATATTCTTAATTTGTCCATGGTATATAAGTTTTATTGTTTAATATCAAATAAACAAACGCATGTCCAAAAAGAAAAGGATTGATTTTGAGATATTTAAAACTAATTAAATAGGACAATTTGAGAATTATATACCCCAATTTGGGTATGAATTAAACTTCTGAACTTTGACTTTGGAAACCAGGATTTTTATTCTGATCACCCATCATCTCATTCAATTTTGTGCCCCCTTTAATGCCAAAATCGAGCGTTCGAATAGGGAACGGGATGGTAATATCGTTTTCATCGTATGCCGATTTAATCGCCATAATCACATCACTGCGCATTTTAAAGTAATTGACCTGGGCTGTATCTGCAGTCCATATGCGCAGAACAAAATTGATCGAACTGTTGTCAAATTTCGTATAGAATAATTGAATTTTTTTATCCTGCATCACGCCTTCAATATCTTTCAGGCAGTCAATGGTAATGTCCCGAACCCTCGACAAGTCTTCTCCATAAGATACGCCAACTTCTATATCAATACGACGTCGTCCATTGACCGTATAATTTTTGATTGGACTGTAAAAAACCGATTTATTTGGGATAATCACATCCTGTCCTTCAGTTGTTTCCAAAACAGTACACCGTAAGTTCAAATCTTTTACATAACCGGTAATCCCATTTGATTCAATTAAATCACCGACGGTGATGGGTTTTCTAATTGTCATAAGAATCCCGGACAGAAAGTTTGCGGCAGTTTCCTGAAAAGCAAAACCGAGCGCCAAACCGATAATACCAGCTCCGGCCAATAATGAAGTTACTGTTTTGTCGAGTTGTAAAACACTAAGAGCCATAAAAACCCCCAAACCCATTACAATGTAAAAGACGAAATTGCTTATGAGGTGCATAATTCCCCGGTCGGCAACAGCACTTCGGTTTATCTTTCGGAGGCCAATTTGAAGCAGACGCGCGATTCCGAAAAAAATCAGAACTACCAATATGGCCACTGCCATATTCGGAATCATCTCAATCAATTCTATGGCCCAGGTCGAGATTTTCTCTGTGATCCGCGCCGTGGCTTCTTGAAATTCTATAATTACAGTCAATAAACTATTCATACGAGCTGTTTAAATTTATTGATCGATAAGATTTTTTTCTATCAGAGGAAATCCTATACTAAAGGTTGTGCCTTCATCTTTTTTACTTTCCACATCGATAATTGCACCGTGTTCTACGACAATCGATTGAGCACTTGTAAGTCCAAAACCGATTCCTTTCTTTTTGCTGGTAAAGAATGGGGTAAAAAGTTTATCTACCACAGCGGGATCGATGCCAATCCCATTGTCCTGAACAAAAATGTAAAAGTGATCATCTTCAACGCAACTACCTACTGTAATACAGCCATCTTCTTTTTCGTCCAGAGCTTCTATCGCATTTGTGACCAGATTTGAGATAGCAATTTTAATTTTTTCGCGGTCTATTGTAAGGATGAACTCCTCGGTTTCAAAATTGCGAATCAGACCAATGTTGCGAAGCTTCATACGGTCAATTGAAGTCAGTAAAACTTCCTTGGTCAGTGCGACAATATCCGTTTCTTCGCGAACAAGCGTTTTTCTTTCCGCACCTTTCAGCAATTGCTCAATCAGGACTTCAATACGTTTCACGCTTCGACTTATAATACCAAAATACATTTCCGAATTTTCAACGTTTCCATCGGTCACTTCATCCTGAAGCTGATCAATTGCCAAAGTAACGTTGGTAAGCGGATTTCGAATTTCATGTGCAAGACTTCTGGCCAGCCGGTATGTCATTGCCAAATTGTCTATCCGAAGCTTTGCTGCCTCCACCTCACGTTGCGAGGTAATATCATTGAAGGTTCCATTATATCCGGTAATATTGGATTTGTCTTCTTTTCCAGTATTTGAACTTTCTGAATTGGCGATAAGCTTTAAACGTACAAGTGATCCTTTTCGTTTTCTGGTATTGGTAATCCTGACTGTTGAAGTAGCTTTATTGAGAGGAAATTGCTTGAGATGCTGATGCAATTTGTCCAAATCCGATTTATTCACCAATATATCGGCAAAAGGGGTATTCAGAATGTCATTTTTTTCCCGTCCCAGAAAGTTTAAAAATGCCCTGTTCACTTTGGTCACATTCCAATCGTTGTCGAGAATGAATGCCGGATCCAGAGATTCGTGAAACAAAGATCGGTAGTGGTTTTGATCTGAACGTAAAGCTCTGCGGTTCTCAGTGAGTTTGATTGAATGAACGATGCAACTATTGAGGTGTTTTAAATCGAACTTCGCCTTTGTAAGGTATTGAATGGTGAGTGATGTACAAAAGTTTACATTGATTGCATCCTGGATGACCTCCATATCCGAAATGAAAATGATTGTCGGATCCTCGTTTTTCTGCTGATAAAGGACTTCAAGATATGCAATAACTCTTTTCAGGTCATCCGCACCATCCAGAATAATCAAATCCTGATGACCCAGGTCGTGGTCGAAAGTATGTTTTTTTATAAGGTCATGTGGAATTTCACCGAATTCGACTAAAGCTCGACCTATTTCTTCAGAAAAACTAACACTTTGAGAAATTAAAAGAATTCTGATAGACATATTAAATCAGAGCGCTATTAGATTCCAAAATGCTTTAACTTGTTATAAAGCGTCTTGCGATCAATGTTTAAAAGATTGGCGGTTTTTGATTTGTTATAACCTGTTTGAGAGAGTACTGTGAGAATTTGTTCCCTTTCAGCTTCTTCCGATGCAGCTTTTAAAGGGGACGTTGAAGATGATATGTTGGACGTCATCATGTGATAGTGCACAATTTCATCTGGTAAACTCTGGCAGTCAATTAGAGAATTATTACATACCAAAACCGCCCTCTTCATGACGTTTTTTAGCTCACGCAAATTGCCTGGCCAGGGGTAAGCCATCAGTTTATCCAGTGCTTCGGGATCTATTCCCTTCACATCTTTGTCTAATTGAATGTTGGCTTTTTCGATGAACTCTGCAGCAAAGTCTTCAATTTCATTCGTGCGTTGACGAAGTGCCGGAAGGGTAATGTTAAATTCGTTCAGTCGAAAAAACAAATCTTCGCGAAAAGCTCCATTTTTGATAGAGTCTTTCAGGTTTTCATTCGTAGCCGCAATAACGCGCACGTCAACTTCTAATTCTTTCTCTCCACCTATTCTTGTAAAACGACGCTCTTGCAGAACGCGCAACAGTTTGACCTGTATTTCATATGACAGATTGCCAATTTCATCCAGAAAGATTGTTCCACCATTGGCTTGAACAAATTTTCCATCTTTTGTCTGCACCGCTCCGGTAAATGCGCCCTTTTCGTGTCCGAAAAATTCGCTACCAGCGATATTTTCCGGTAAGGCTCCGCAATCAATGGCTACAAAAGGTCCATCGCAACGATTGCTCAGACGATGAATTTCCCGGGCTACATATTCTTTCCCTGTACCG
>JBGTLS010000139.1:0-5498 GCA_041744015.1 Cryomorpha sp.
TGTTTTTTGGTAGTGCAATATTGATCATTCAGAACGTAATCTATTTACGTTATTCAAAAAAAGCTTGATTATTTTTGAGCCATGCAAACCACTCCCCTCGCCGAACGGCTGCGTCCTAAAAATCTGGATACTTTCATTGGACAGGAGCACCTTGTCGGAAAAGATGCGATCTTCCGAAATGCCCTGGAAACGGGGCTTATTCCTTCTATCATATTTTGGGGCCCACCCGGAGTAGGGAAAACAACCTTAGCGAGAATCATATCCTCCTCTTTAAAAAGACCTTTTTATGCCCTCAGCGCTATCAACTCGGGGGTGAAAGATGTGCGCGACATCATTCATAAAGTTGAACAAGGTGGTTTATTCGGTTCCGGAAATGCCATTCTTTTCATTGATGAAATTCACCGCTTCAGCAAAGCTCAGCAGGATTCGCTGCTTGGCGCTGTTGAAAAAGGTGTGCTTACTTTAATCGGAGCAACGACTGAGAACCCCTCTTTTGAAGTCAATTCCGCACTGCTTTCCCGCTGTCAGGTTTATGTATTGAAACCACTTGAAAAACATCAATTGGAATCTCTTCTGGAGCAAGCTTTAAACCAGGATGAAATACTGCGCAAATCAGGGGTGGTGATCGAAGAATCACAGGTGTTGATGAAGCTGAGTGGCGGAGATGCCCGGCGATTATTGAATGTCCTCGAATCTGTGATCAATGCCTTACCGGCAAATGTAAAAGCGATTACCGATGCATTGGTGATGAAAGTGGTGCAGGAAAATCCCGCTATGTACGACAAGGATGGTGAGCAACATTACGACATCATCTCCGCGTTTATTAAATCTGTGCGTGGCAGTGATCCAAATGGGGCTTTGTACTGGCTCGCCCGCATGATTGCCGGTGGAGAGGATCCCAAATTCATCGCGCGGAGACTGATTATCCTGGCGAGCGAAGACATTGGAAATGCAAATCCAACCGCACTGATCATGGCCAACACTGCCTTTGAAGCGGTGCAAAAGATAGGAATGCCTGAAGGCAGAATTGTGCTGAGCCAATGTGTGGTTTACCTCGCCAGCTCACCCAAGAGCAACGCATCTTACGAAGCGATAAACCGTGCGATTGAAATTACCCATGAGACTGGAAATCTTCCGGTACCATTGCATTTACGCAATGCGCCAACCAAGCTGATGAAAGACCTGGGTTACGGAAAATCTTACAATTACAGCCATAGCAATCCGGGCAATTTCAGTGCGCAGGAATATCTGCCAGACGATCTCAAAGGAAAAAGATTTTATGAACCTGGCGTCAATGCGCGGGAAAATGAAATGCGCGCGAGGTTGCGGTCCTGGTGGAACGAGAAATACGGCTATTAAGATTTGGTGTTAAATATCTGATCCCGGCGTCGGGCCAGGGCGTAAACCCCTCCGACTACGCTGCCTCCTATGCCCTGTTCGATCATTTGCCAAAGAAAATCAACCACGATGTGTTCTGTACCACTTCCTTTGAATGACACCCCGAGCACAAAAGCAATCAGATAGATGAAAAATCCAAGGGCCAGGCCCATCAAAGAGCCTTTCATTTTGATCCCTATACCCATACTTAGATAAGTAAATACAAACGTGAGGCAAAATCCAATGAAAAGGTATGTCAGAATGGCTAAAGAGTAAAAAAGATAATGCGGGGAAGGGATATAGATGAGGTCGTTCAGGATGACTCCGTGCCAGACCAGACTAAGGCACAGCATCACCAACGTGGAGAGCAAAAAAGCAACTATAAATCTTCTTTTGAGCATGCTTTTACCTGATTTCCAAAATTAACAAATTGGAAGGCATACCAGAAGATTAATTTAAAATTCTCTGAACATTTTGCCTGTCAATCGGGCAATCGCTGAACCGGGTTTTGAAAGAATTATTTCCCAGCCGTAAAATTCAATCCGAAAAACATGAATTCCCTGCGCAGACCGTCTTTTTTACTCAAATGATGTTCTTTGGAAATGAGGTCTTTCGTGTTTTGACCATTGTATTTATGCGGAAAGTAATAACGGATATACTCTACGGAGTCCGGATGAATAATCATTCCAATTTTTGAAAATTCCTGAATCCATCCCTTCAGACTTCGGGTATTTTCGTCGCCAATTAGAACGGGCTTTTGAAGTTTAGGATCATACATGGTTGTAACGCGCTTAAAACCTCGATTTTTAAAGTTTTTCAGGTTGTTAAAAATATTGTTTCCATTTTCTTCACTGACCACCAGTTTACCGTCCTTTTTCAGGGATGTTTTCAAAATTTGGGCTGCATCCTTAAATGGTTCAAGATGATGGAGCGTATCCTGAGCCAGGATATAATCCCACTTCTCAGGTTCGATGTTTATGTCAAAAATGTTTTCATATTTAAAATCGAGGTTGGAAAGGTCTCCATATGCTTTCCAAAATTCAAGTCGCTGTTCGATCTCATCAAAATAATACTCCAGGGTGCTGCCGTGAACTTTGTATCCATTGAGTGCAAAATAAATGGCAGAAGTTCCAAATCCACATCCCACATCCCAAATAGACGCCCCTTTTTTGGCAATTTTTTCCGAAACATATTCAAGGCGTTGCTGCATGTAAGATTTGCGAAAGTGGTAACGCGAGGAAGAATTTACAAGCCTGTGATAACTGGTTAAGGCCTTGTTTTGCTTGAGTTCAGATTCAAAAATTTCAAAAAATTCGGTGACGTTCATTCTTCAAGTTTCAGCGTGTGAAAGTACAATAATATCCGAATCAACAGGAAATAGGATTAACGGGCTCAGAGATGATATAACTGTTGGTTTTCATTTCTAAAAATAACCCATTTCGAAAGTCAAATCTGGACAGACTCGTTTACACTTCAAAGAATCATTTCGCACCAACAATCTTAAATTCGGTACGCCTGTTTTGTGCCCTGCCTTCCTCTGTATCATTTGATGAAATGGGTGAATCAGCTCCCGCACCCCGGGTGGAAATTCTATGAGCCTCAATTTTTTCGACAGTCAAAAGATGTTTTTTTACCGCTTCAGCCCGTCTTTCCGACAATGCCTTGTTGTACGCTGAGGTACCCTGATTGTCGGTATGTCCGGACAATTCGATATGGAGATCGGGATTCTCTTTCAAAAAAGCACCCAATTCTTTCAATTCAGGACTCGACTGTTCTTTCAACACATCCTTGTCGAGGTCGAAAAACAAATTCTTTAATACGATTCCACTGCCTTCTTTTACTTTTTTCAACCTTACGTCAAGGGCATAGGGCTCATTTGATTCAGAAGTTATAAGTTCGAAGGTCTCTGAATGAAATAAATAACCATCCGAAGAAACGCTAAGGGCATAGTGATTTCCAGTCGGAAGAGCAATTAGAAAATCCCCGGTTTTTCCATCGCTGCTCACGATTCCTGCTATTTGTTGAGAATTCACATCATAGAGTCTCAAAGCAGCTTCAACAGGAACTCCAGAGTCATCATCGGTAATTTTGCCTTTCGCGTATGTGACTGCCGTAGGTCGTATGTCTGCATAAAGATTGAAACTGTATAAATCCAGATCACCGTAACCACCCTCTCTGTTGGAAGCAAAAAAAGCCACCACGCCATCGGCGGAAACCAGAAGACTGTTTTCATCCTTGAAGGTATTGATTGGGTAGCCTAGATTTACAGGTGTTTCCCACCTTCCAAGGCTATCTTTCTGCGACATATATAAATCCAATCCGCCCATTCCCACATGACCATCCGAAGAAAAATACAGGGTTCGTCCATCGGGGTGAATCATCACTGATTCTTCTTTACCTGGCGTATTGATTTTGTCGCTCACAGGTCTTGGAGCAGACCAATTCGAGCCACCCCGGCGCTCTGTGAAATATATGTCCTGATTTTTAACACCTTCTTTGGTAGGTCGACCCCGAACAAAATAAAGTGTATTGCCGTCTGCGGAAAGACTTGGCTGGGTTTCCCAGGCAGCAGAATTTACGGGTTCACCAATATTCACAGCCTGTCCCCATCTGTCTCCAACTTTTTGCGCTATAAAAAGATCACAAGAGCCAAATCCCTTGCGGCCTTCGCCGTAATCGCCCATCAATTCACAGGCGGTAAAAACCATGGTTCGTCCATCTGCTGACAAAGTTGGAGCGCCTTCATTATACACCGTATTGATATCGCGTACTGGAGTGGCCGGCAGCCAGGTGCCATCAAAATTTCTGCTTGCATAAAAATTTTCATTTTTACCCCTGAAGGCATTTGGATCTTTGTCAAGCCTTGTGAAAATGAACAATTGATTGTCGGCAGATACAGCGGGATAATACTCAGGTGCATCCGTATTGATCGCCGGTCCCAGATTTTTAGGTTCAAAATCGACGGGGTTTTTCATGGCTTTTTTTGCGAAAGCGCAATTCTCCAACTCTGAGAGTGCTTTGTCTTTCATGTCCGGATTTGGATTCGGATAAGTCAGAAAACGCTCGAAGTGCATTTCCGCTTCGTCGTATTTACCCTGATGCATTTCCAGAGCAGCCAGATAAAACCATGCATTTGAAAAAAAATCCGGATTGACACGAATCGCATCTTCCAGTGCTTTTTCGGCTTCAGATATCTGGCGCAATTCCGTGTACACCTCGAAGCGGAGTAGATAAGCTTCTATAAAGTTCGGATCTCTGTTTACGGCTTCCGCCAAAAAGTTCAAAGACAGATTGAGGTTGCGTTGATCATAAGCGAGTAATGCACCTTCGTATGCCTTCTCGGCTTTGGAATTTGAGGTGGTATACTCCTGGGCTTGTCCCAACAAGGGAAAGATGAGCAAGCTGGAGAGAAGAAAGGTGAACAAACACTTCATCATATATTTTTCCTTTAAGGTATTTGCATGAATTTGTGTGTTTGAAGTGAAATGCGCCATCTGGGATTTGATTTTACAAAGTCTATGATGAGAGGAAGCATTTGCTCCGATTTACTCCATTCGGGTTGAAAGTATAGTTCACATTGCTTATCCACAAGAGATGCATGTTTTTCACCCCAATCAAAGTCACTTTTGTGAAATACCACAACCTTCAATTCATCTGTAAGCTTCAGAACTTCTGGTAAAGGAGCTTTAAATTTTTTCGGTGAGAGGCAAATCCAGTGCCAATCACCCGTGATTGGGTAGACGCCTGATGTCTCTATGTGTGTGCGAAGTCCGGCTGAGCGGAGTTTTGAAGTGAGCTCCGTAAGATTATGCATGGCTGGCTCACCACCTGTAATAACCACAATTTCGGTACCGCTGGATGTGGCATTTTCAACGAGCTGATCAATCTCAAAATGGGGGAATCCTTCTGCATTCCAGCTTTCTTTCACATCGCACCAGACGCAACCCACATCACATCCGGCAAGCCGGATGAAATAAGCTGCGTATCCGGAATAACGGCCTTCACCCTGAATGGTGTAAAATTGCTCCATGACCGGCAATGTTTTCACATCGGTCGAAGTTATTGAAAGATTTTGCATGGGAATTTTCGGCGTCGAAATGGAAGAGCCCGTGCGAGATCAT
>JBGTLS010000140.1:0-2368 GCA_041744015.1 Cryomorpha sp.
GCAGGGCATGGTGTAGAGACGGTATGTTCTGATCTGAGCGACGTTCAAGTCAAGGCTGAACCGCTTCACCTCAAATACGGCGTAAGAAACCTGATTACTTACGAAGACATTGATGCGTCCAACATTCCCTATGATAATCATTTTGACCTCATCGTTTTCAAATCGATTTTGGGAGGAATCGGACAAGGTGGCAACATTGAAATTCAAAATAAAGTAATTCAGGAAATTCACAAAGCGCTTAAGCCGGGAGGGAAATTGTTGTTTGCCGAAAATCTCGTTGCCTCACCCCTGCATCGGACACTCCGCCAGAAATATATCAGGTGGGCAAATTACTGGAGATACGTAACCATGGATGAAATGCGGGAATTCCTCCGTGAATTTTCGCAGGTTGAGTTGCACAGTACGGGTGTGCTGGCAACTTTTGGACGAACAGAATCACAGCGGAATATGCTGGCTGGAATGGACCGGATTATTTTAAATAAAATTGTTCCGGCAGAATGGAAGTACGTAGGGTATGGAATGGCGGCGAAGTAGGTTGAAGCGATAGTATAGCATCTGATTTTTTTACATGATTTTTCTGGTTACAGTTTTCAGGAGAATTTGATGGTATGGTTGGATTATTTAAAGTTGAAAAGGTGATAATTGTTTGACAAAAAAATGGAGTGATTATGAATGAAACCAAAAATAAAATATGCATTTTCGGGACGGGGGGATTTGGTAGAGAAGTATTGTGTTGCCTGAAAGATAGTTCTCCTTCGAAAATTTCGGGAGAGACCTGTTTTATGGTTCATGATGATCAATTCCGGGAATCACATATCATGGGGGTGGAAGTCATCCGTTTTTCACAATTTGATCCTGCGTTGTATGCTGTTGTTGTGGCTATTGGAGATCCTCTTACGAGAAAAAAGATCGTCGACAGTTTACCTTCCGACACCACTTTTGCCACAATCATACACCCTACAGCGGTCATTTCTGATTGGGTTGAGATCGGTGAGGGGAGTATCATCACCGCAGGTGTCGTTCTGACCTGTAATATCAATATCGGCAAGCATGCCCACCTGAATTTGCACACCTCCATCGGGCATGATACAATAACTGGCGACTATTTTACAACTGCGCCAGGAGCCAGGGTGAACGGAAATTGCCGGTTGGGCAATGGGGTTTATCTTGGCACCAATGCTTCAGTTCGTCAGGAGCTCAATATCTGTGACAACGTCATCATTGGAATGGGTGGTATCGTGGTGAAAGATATTACGGAACCAGGCGCATATGTCGGAAATCCTGTGAAAAAACTTAAAAAAAACAGCTGAAATGACTCATGTACTGACCAGATTAAATGGGCTTATTTCATACAAACAATGATTTATATCTTTTCTCTGGTACATGAATTCTGCGTAAAACCGTACACATATTAGAAAATCCGATTTATCAAAAATTATAATTTAAGTTACTGATAGTCAAATTATTATTGGGTATAATAGTGTTCTGGTATAAATCTTGAATACTTATTATAAGCTTTGAGAAATTCTCATTAAGTTTTAAATAAACTAAGAAATCATGGTGAATCATAATTTAAACGAAGGAGATACCGTAAAAATAAGCGGAACTGGCAGGAATGGGTCAGGGGAAATTCTCACGCGTTTCATTCAGGAAATCTCATTGGAAATCGACGGGCAAACAACGCGGGTTGAGGCCACGGAAGAGCGGCCGGCGTATCTCATTAAATTGGACGAAGGAAAACACGTTATCAAATACGCTGATGAGATTGGTGGCTGATATTGTAACAATATGACTAAAAAAGAAAACTGCAGTGAGAAATACTGCAGTTTTTATTCATCCCCGAAAATCTCTTACATATTTTTAAGCCATCGGACGGTCTTTGGTTCCTTCCTCCACGACATTACCTTCTGAATCCTTTGTCGGAGGAAACGGTCCCCGGTGCGCATCTGAATCTTTGTGTTCCGGATTGGACGAATAGGCATTGGACGTATTCATACTCCCTTCGGGAGCTGTATCACCCCATGTGCCATTAAAGTGTCCATGTAATTGAAGATGCCTTAGCTGCATATCGTCAATAATGAAACACCCGCTTTTATTCGCAAATAAATTCTCTGGAACCGCCTGATGCGAAGCAAGGTTTTCCAGGTGCGGCGCGGCTTCCATTCTGCGTTGATCAGAATCAAGAATCAGATGTAATTCATCATCATACCTTTTTAGGAGACTACGGAAAGGAAAAACCACGTAAGATTCCACAGGATTTAATGAAAATCCGGATGAAATAATAATAGCTGTAACCTGGCCCTCCAGAAATATGACATCCTTGATTTGACCAATATGCGCTCCCTCAATATTCCCGACTTTTTTTCGA
>JBGTLS010000141.1:0-4379 GCA_041744015.1 Cryomorpha sp.
GAAACCTGGAAGGTGGTACCGGAAAAATCACGGGTCTAGGCAGGGTGCCTGGGGGCATTCCCCTGGTTCATATTCCGCTCAGCCCACATCTCCTCTAACTTTGCCAGAAACAACTTCACATCAAATGGCTTGGCGATAAACTGATTTGCACCAGCCGCAATACAAATTTCTTGCAAATCGCGGTGGCCCGACCTCATCATCACCGGGATATGTGCGGTTGATGGATTTTTTTTCAGTTGTTCACAGATATCCAGGCCATCCTCCGAATGGAGCACCTTATCCATCAGAATGAGTTGGATGTTGTGTCGGTGGATAACTTCCACCAACTGACTGGAGTCGTGCAAAACGAAAAACCTCAAAATCCCGAATGCCCAGAAGGGTTTCGATCATTTCGCCGAGCATGTGGTCATCTTCGCGAACTAAAATCCGTCTTTTCTCTTTCATTGTTTATCTGTTGGGGACTATCGAACTATCAAACTATCAAATATAAAAAAGCGCACAACAATTCCGTTCAAAGGAGTGCTTTCTCATTTTATAATTCGTGCACGTCGCGAAACGAAGTTTAGACATGGATGGGTTTACACCCTCAATAAGACCGGAATTGTTTGCCTTGGCTAAAAAAAGAAGAATTCGACAAGAAAGACCAGCACAATCACGATGCCATAAATTTGAAAAAGCTTGTCCATGGCGTTGAGGTCCGACTGAAGGCTCAGCGCACCGAAGAATACATTGTCCAACTCCATCGAATGAAAACTCACCAGTCTGTTTTCCTAAAACCATGACCGACATGCGTCTGATAAACCGCTTGCTATCCATGGTAATATCTGGTGGATAATGCGCAAAGAGAAACCCATTCCGATCATAAAGTCGAGCCGAAACAATTAGTTCTTCCACATGCAGCGCCAACAAAACCTCATTTACATCCACATGATCACTTTAAGCAAGTATGGCCGAACCATTGTCAGGGATCAATTCGCCGGGATTGTGAAGGTGGTCTATGTTTGTCTTTCGTAAAGAGATGTACACGTGAATAAAGCAACTTATGCAGGAAATAACCACAGATATGTTCGCTACCATGAATTTTAGAGAAATGTTTAACCGAATTTTAATTTTCCTGTGTCAAAGGCCCGGTATTAAACCCTGGTGCATTTTCCGGGAGCCATTTCCAGATAAAAACTACGAAAATACACGTGTGATGCAGTCTGATTTGTCTCTCGACCGTCACGAAAATTTTATGTGTTTATATCTACGTGAAAATGATCTGAAACACGTTAAGTCTTTACTTCTCCAATTTTTTATAATTTCGGGCAGCCATCAATGCGATTCCTATGTCCAATGATCATGTATCGACCTGAATTACATATCGATCATCAATCCAGGCCTGCGGGCCTGTCGCTGTTCACCCGCATTTCGGTGCTCTATTGCCTTATTGCAATAGCTTATTTTGCCTTTTCGATACCAGCCATGAGCCAGGAAGTCTCAGAAAATCTCCCTCCCACTTTCTCAGCCGAGGATTTCAAAAAGCTGAGCATGGAACAACTATTAGAGATGGAGGTTACCTCCGTATCCAGATCTCCTGAAAGACTCTCCCAGTCAGCCTCTGCCATACAGGTGATCACCCGTGAAGATATACTCAGGTCTGGAGCTACCAATCTTCCGGAAGCCTTGCGCCTGGCGAGCAATCTTCAGGTTGCTGAAATACATTCAAATGCGTGGATAATCAGTGCCCGTGGGTTTAATTATGTTTTCGCAAATAAACTGTTGGTGATGATTGATGGCCGAACGGTGTATTCCCCCCTGTTTGCCGGCGTATACTGGGATGAACAAAGCGTGCTGATGGAAGATATAGACCGGATTGAGGTAATCAGTGGTCCGGGCGGCACCATGTGGGGTGCGAATGCAGTAAACGGAATTATAAATATTATCACCAAAAACGCTGCGGAGACCCAGGGAATTTATTATTCACGGGCAGCCGGAAATCACCTGCGGAGTTTTGATGCTTTGCGCTATGGCGGTAAGATTGGTGAGAAACTCCATTACCGCGTTTTCGGGCAATACAGCATCCGCGACCACACCCTTCTACCCTCCGGTGAGGCTTTTGCCGACAGATGGGACTATGCACAGGGAGGATTTCAACTTGATTACAATCCATCTGAAAATACAAATGTGATGGTTCAGGGAAATTTATATACCGGAACTGAAGAGTCACTTTTGATGCCTTCCACAATAGATGGTCAGAATATCATGGGTCGGTGGCAGCACGCATTTTCAAAATCATCAAAACTGATGTTTCAGACCTATTTCGATCGCGCCTGGCGCAGGGATATACCGAGTACGTTCAGATCACAGGTCCATACCTTCGATTTTGAGTTTCAACATTCTTTCGCCCTGGGTAAATCCCATCAGTTGCTTTGGGGAGGTGGATACAGGCACATGAACAATGTTTTCCTGAACACCACAGAGTTTGTTGGTTTTGTGCCCAACAAGCGCAAGATGGAACTTTACAGCGCTTTTGTACACGATGAATTTACCCTGGTTCCCGAAAAACTCAGGTTCATTGCAGGTGTGCGTTTACAACACAATGTATTTACTGATTTTGAATTTCAACCCAATGCCCGACTGGCGTGGACTCCGGATCATCGGCAGGTGATATGGACAGCCGTCTCCAGAGCAGTGAGGGCTCCCAGCCGCATCGATGTGGACTATTCAATTCCGACATATCCCGTGCCTTCCGACCAGCCCAGTGTAGCGGGTGGTCCTGATTTTGAATCGGAAGTACTGATTTCTTATGAACTGGGCTATCGTATTCAGACCAGTAAATCAGTCAGGCTTTCGGTATCCGGATTTTACAGCGATTATGATCAATTGTTTAGCGTGGAAGCATTGCCCAATACACTGACCTACCAAATTGTAAATGGGAGCCAGGGAATTTCTTCCGGAATCGAAATTTCCGGCACCTGGCAGGTAAACCGTATCTGGCGCCTGAACGGAGGATACACCTGGTTTAACAAAGAACTTTCCACGCGCACAGAGCTTTATCCTGTGCACAGCCTCGGCAATGATGCAAGACATGCCACCGTAATCCAGTCCATGCTCGACATTTCCGACCGTTTCCGCTTTGATGTGGTGGCCAGGGGTCGCACCAGACTTTCAAATAACAATACACCGGCTTATCTGGCTCTCGATGGCAGGCTTTCATTTGAAATAAATCAATGTATGGAACTTTCTCTCGTGGCTCAGAACCTCAGTCACGAAAATATGATTGAATTTGGAAATCGCGTTACGAGAAGTTTTTACGCCCAATTGCGATGTCGATTTTAAACCAGTGACGAATTGACGCATTTACCGGTATGCCCCGGCGTCTGCCTTGAGTTGACAGATATCGTCCGTAATTTTATTTACCACTTTGCCAAAATTAACAACATCCTCCACGATTTGCAGATAGAAAAGCCGTAAAACAAAATATAGGACTGATTATTTTACAAATATTCAACATTATTGGTGAACGATTATTTTTTCTGGTTTCATCCTAAATTTGGCCAGCGTAAATTTTAATTAATATGTCTCTTCACGAAAGACAAGTGCGCGAACTGATCGACCACGTCGATCTTTGGGAAAACTATTTCCGGAACACAATCATACCTCAAATGTATGTTGATGCAGAATTGAGACTTCGAAAATTTACGCCGCCAGCAATGAAACAATTTAGATTGGCCGAAAGTGATTTGGGGAAATCAATCAACGACCTGCAGGACAATTTTCGTTTTCACAGCATTGTAGACAATATCCAATATGTGATAGACAACAATGAGGTTCTCGAAAAAGAAATCCAGACCTCAGACCAGCGCTGGTATCAAATGAATATTCTCCCCTTTATATCGTTAAAAAATCAAAAATCTGACGGCGCTATAATCACTTTCATTGAAATCACTGCGCGTATTAAGGATTTGAAAATTCAGGAAAAAAGGATTGCTGAAAACGCCTTATTACTAGACACCCTATCTCACGATTTAAAAAATCCGCTGGCAAACGCGATCTCTGCGATGGCATTGTGTAAAACGGTGTCCCCTGATAATAAAGAGGAATAAGGGATACTTCATCAAATGGTGGAGGATTCTCTGACGAAAATGCAGATACTTCTCTCAGAACTGACTAGAATAAGACAGGACGAATACGAACATCAGGATAATAAGGAACTTATACAAATCGAAAATATATTAGAAGATGTTCGCCTTATCCTCAGTGAGAATATGATATCTGAAAATGCGCAGCTTTCAGTTGAAATCAACATTTCTGAAATCCGCTTTTCAAGAAGGAAACTGCGCACCATAATGTATAATTTACTGAGCAATGCCATTAAATACAGGACTCCTGGAAAG
>JBGTLS010000142.1:0-6206 GCA_041744015.1 Cryomorpha sp.
AACAGACTGTTCACTTTATTTTAAGGACCGGGAGATCGACAAAACAACAGCGGTAAGCACCAGAGCACTAAGAACTGATACAGCCATAATAATCCAACGTACCGGCCAGACTTTTTTGTCAGAGACTTCAGGAGACACAATCACCTGCAGGTATTCTGTTTCAGAAAAAGCCTTTTCGCGCCAAAAAAGATACTCCCTGCTCAATATGTCGAACTGATTGGAAGCAAAATAACTCATGTTTTGCAGCATACGTACCATGCTTCCGGTCTCCTGTGATGATTTCAGCCAGTTTTGAATCGTATCAAGCACGGGTGATTTATTACTCCGACCGGCATAGTCGATATACCCGCGCATCAATTCGCGCGATTGACTTGTGTACTCGAGCAGGTTGTTGTCCACATTGAGTTTGCGCGCCATTACTTCAATGCTGTCGATAACCGATTGCTGATAGTCAAGTTGTTTTTTGTAGGAATTGGAATTGGCCATCCCCCATTGGTTCATTTCGAGGCGTATTTTGTTGGTTACCTGCCTGAGGATTTCGTCAGCCATCAATTTAGCAGTTTCCGGATCTTCGTCCTGTACTTCCAGTCGCACGGATTCATATCGTGTTTTGTTGAAAACCACCCGATCATTGTATTCTTCAATGAGATAATACCTGGAGCTTTCCGTCTCAGGATCAATGTCGTATCGCTCATAAAGATTAAATTTTGCGATAAGCGTATCACGGATCGCCGAAGCTTCGAAATACTGAAGAAGTTGTTCTGTTTCCGACTCATCGCTGTAAGGCTTGAGATTGATGGGGTACACCACCGCAGACGAACTGTATTTGGGAGGCATGATTGATGGCATGGAAATGATGACTCCCAGAATGGCAGCGACGATACCCACAACCAGAAATACGAGAAAATGCGACCGGACCAACCGGACGAGTGATGTGAAATTGTAATTATTAGATTCCATTCAGACCCTTTTTTGGGAAACGCGACAAAAGTATAAATATTCAGGGGTAGGACATTTTATTTCTCTGCCTGGAGTAAAAACCAGATTTGTCGAATCTGAACTGTTCGGGAAAGAAGCAACAATGCGCATCCAATAGCAGCCGAAAAGAAAAACTGAAAGGCCTGGGAATCAATATACATTGCGATGAAAAAATTGGCCAGCACAAAAGTTATGATGAAAATTAAGAATTGCCCGAGCATTCGGAAATTTATACCGAGATTGAATTGTCTGGTTACAAAGAGCATTTGCATCTGTCCGGCGAAGATTTGTGTAATCATCGTGGTAAGCGCTGCCCCAAATGCTGCATATCTCGGAATTAAGACGAAGTTCAAAATGATATTGAGCACCAATCCACCGAAGGAAATGTAATTGAGTGGCCGCAAATTTTCATTTGCCGTCATCAATGTTCCGTAGATGTAAAACATACATACCCCTACAAATCCCACCATCAGTGCGATGAAGGAATACACGGCATTTTCAGTAACGGAATCATAGCGCCAACGCAACACCCACTCCCCGTGAAAGAAAAAAAGTATAGCCACAAATACACCAGTGCCCAACAATAGTCGCGACGATATTTCGAGCATAGGCCGGATTTTTTCTCCGAGCTTCAACATGCGTGAATACATGGGTAATAACAAAACGGCAAAGAGGAAAGCAAACATACCCGCAGCTTCGTAAAAGCGATATCCCTGCGCGTAATTTCCCGCCTGTATGCTTCCGTCGGCAAGTAAATTTTCGAGCATGATTCCATCTATCCGGGTATACATGGCACCCGACAAAATAAACAAGGCGTAAGGCACGCTTTTTTTAAAAATATGAAAACTAAACGCCCGATCGAGGTCCCATCGCAAACGCCCCGTACGCCGACCAACCATTATCAGCGATACCAAAAGCGTAATACCATAAGCGATGGTTTGGAGGTAAACAAACCAGATGATTTCAAAACGGCCATCGGTAATCTGTGTAAAGAGCAGGACACCGCATAAAACCACGAGTAAAGTCCTGTCCAGAACAGAGACTATGCTATCCTGGGTAAACATCTGTAATGCTGCGAGATTCGACCGACCAAACAGGATGAATGACAGCAAAACCTGATTGAAAACCAGGACACCCAAAATCCAGAATGAGATATCACGATAGCCAAGGACCATTCCGAGAAGCAAAGTAATCACCGCATAAATAAGAGCGAGCAGGGCTTTGACGCTAAGGAGTTTGGAAAAATGTTTACCCGCCAGCTGTTGGTTTTGGGAGATATTCCGGTTGTTGAAATTGTTGATCCCAAAATCGATCAGGATGTTGAAAATGAGACTCAGATTGAGCAGCGCAAAATAAATTCCGTATTCCTCCTGCCCTACCTTATTTTGTACCTCGGCATCAATTCCCAGGATATACAGGGGTTTCACCAGCAGGTTGAGCAGAAGAATCAGGCCCAGTGAAGAAAGAAACTTCTTTTGCATGTGCTACCTCATTGAAACTTCAACATTACACAAATAATGCGGATTCCGACCGGATTGAACAGGTAAATTTGAACACATCATTCCGCGTGATTCAATGCTTTTTCAATCGACTGCCAAAGGGCTTTTGCCGACAGGCTCCAGCTGTATTTGCTGCGCTGAGTACGACCATTTGTGATAAGCGTTTGACGCAAAGATTCATCAGTTGTAAGTACCATCATCGCTCCGGCAATATCTTCCACCGAATTGGGATCAACTGTAAGGCAGGCCGCCCCGCCCACCTCGGGCATAGAGCTCGTATTTGAAGTTATCACCGGAATTTCAGCGTGCAGGGCTTCGAGAATCGGAATTCCAAAACCTTCAAAATAACTCACGTACGATAGGGCTTGGGCCGCTCCATAAAGGGAAATAAGGGTTGGCATATCCCGCCGGCCCAGAAAAATAATGTCCTCCCGGTGTTTTGCATTTTTCACCACATCGTCGAGACCCTCGCTCCACCAGTGTTTTGCACCAACCACCATAAATTTGAAGTCAGAAGGATACTCCGTTCTAAATAGGTCGAAAGCGCGCAATTGATTTTCAAGATTTTTACGCGGATGGATCAGACCGACAAAAAGAAAATATGGTTGACCTCCTGAATACTGATTGCGCACATCGGCGATTTCAGATGTGGTTAAAGGCCTGAACGAATCGTTGGCGCCGTTGTACACCACGTCGATGCGCGACAATGGAATGTGGTATCGGGTAGCAATATCCCTTTTGGTAAATTCAGAAACCGTAGCGATTCTGGTCGCTTTGGCAGCAAATCGGGGGAAAAAATAACGGTAATACCAAACGATGTGACGGGGAAGAAATTCGGGATGCGCCTCGAAATTGAGATCGTGAATCACCGGCAAAGACCTTACCTTGCTTCGAAGGCTCAGCCACCCATCAGGAGAAAGAAAAAGGTCCGGTTTATACTTTCGTAAAATGCGGTAAACGCCAAATTCGAAAAACAAATACCAAAGAATGGGATGGCGGGCCTGCGGGTGCGCCACGACGGCTTTTACGTTATCCCCAAAAATAAATTCGGGCGATGGTGTTCTGTCAAAAATAAAAATGAACTGGTGTTCGGTATGGTCCCGGGAAATGCGGCGCAATGTTTCATAGGCAAACCAGCCAATACCCTCCAACCGGTCTGGCAACAACAACCTTGTATTGACAGCGATACGCATCAGAGAATCGGGTACATCACCACTGTGAAAAAATAAGATATTGGCACAGAAATATGATTTTCCGCATCAGGCAGGATATATCCGATCATGGTTTTCTGAATAGGAAAGCATCTGAAATCGTTCACGCTCACAGCATTTTGAGGCGGCAAAGGTAAACAATTCTGTGTTTGATCGGGTTTTCTGGGTCCGTACTGCCGAATCTGATCCACGGGCGCACGAAATTTCCCAGCGCCGCCCAACAAAATTTGGAAACCAACAAAAAAAGCGAAATTTGCCCCATGACCGATGAGACTGGTTTTGGCCGAAAAAATGAACTCGAGCCCGACGAATATTATTACAGCGACGAAGGATACATGGTTTTTACAGCCAAATATCTGCTTCGCCGGGGCTATTGTTGCCAAAACGGTTGCCGGCATTGTCCCTACGGTTTCGACCGGAAAAAAGGGCGCATCGTGAAAAAATGAAACTGAACATGGAAACCACAACCGCTTCAACCAATCAACGTACAGAATTTCAGGATGCCCTCTGCCGTGGGATTCCAAAAGATTTACAGGACGCCCAACCCTACGACAAAGCCGTAAATCACGCGCCGAAAAGAAAAAACATTCTTACCGCGGAAGAAAAAAAACTGGCAGTAGCCAATGCCTTACGGTATTTTCCGAAAGAACATCATTCCACGCTCGCTCCTGAATTCTATAACGAATTGAACACTTACGGCCGGATTTACATGTACCGTTTCCGACCTTCGTACCCTATGCATGCGCGGCCGGTTGAGACCTATCCCGCCAAATGCCAACAGGCAGCGGCCATCATGCTGATGATCCAAAACAACCTCGATCCCGCCGTGGCCCAGCACCCTCATGAACTTATTACTTACGGAGGTAACGGCGCTGTATTTCAAAACTGGGCGCAATACCTCCTCACCATGCAATACTTGTCAGAGATGACCGAAGAGCAAACCCTGGTGATGTACAGCGGTCATCCGATGGGTCTTTTTCCCTCGCACAAAGATGCACCCCGCGTGGTGGTGACCAATGGCATGATGATACCAAATCACTCCAAACAGGACGACTGGGAAAAATACAACGCACTGGGTGTAACGCAGTACGGACAAATGACAGCCGGCTCGTACATGTATATTGGGCCGCAAGGCATCGTACACGGCACCACCATCACAGTACTGAACGCAGGCAGAAAAATTTCAAAAAACGGCGAAGGTCTGGCCGGAAAAATCTTTTTGACCAGCGGTCTTGGCGGAATGAGCGGCGCGCAACCCAAAGCCGGAAATATTGCGGGATGCATTACGGTAATTGCCGAAGTAAATCCCAAAGCAGCGCACACCCGCCACAGTCAGGGCTGGGTGGATGAACTTATTGAGTCGCTTGATAAATTGTTGGAACGTGTTAATTCCGCAAAGGCGGCTAAGGAAGTTGTATCCCTGGCATATCTGGGCAATGTGGTGGACATTTGGGAGCGGTTTGATCAGGAGGGAATTTATGTGGACCTCGGTTCTGATCAGACATCGCTGCACAATCCCTGGGCGGGAGGCTACTACCCGCTCGGATATACTTTTGAAGAATCCAACAGCCTGATGGCAAACGATCCGGAAACTTTTCACACAGCTGTGCAGGATACTTTGCGAAGACATGCTGCGGCCATCAACAAACACACCGCTCGTGGCACGTATTTTTTCGATTACGGAAATGCCTTTTTGCTGGAAGCGAGCCGGGCCGGAGCGGATATTATGGCTCCTGACAAAGTGAATTTCAAATATCCATCCTACGTGCAGGACATCATGGGGCCCATGTGTTTCGACT
Organism: Cryomorpha sp.; assembly: GCA_041744015.1. Classification (GTDB taxonomy): domain Bacteria; phylum Bacteroidota; class Bacteroidia; order Flavobacteriales_D; family Cryomorphaceae; genus JBBQZU01. Next base: position 5,488 of record JBGTLS010000142.1, read on the forward strand.
ATGGATTTGGACCTTTTCGCTGGGTTTGCGCCAGCGGAAAACCTGAGGATCTTCAGAAAACCGATGCCATCGCCTGCGATGTGCTCGAAAAGATCATGGTAGATGCGCCTGAAGAAATCAGCCAACAACTGGCCGACAACATTCACTGGATCAAAAACGCCGAAAACAACAAACTCGTGGTGGGCTCTCAGGCCCGCATTCTCTATGCCGATGCCGAAGGTCGGATGAAAATCGCGAAAGCATTCAACGATGCCATTCGCGCCGGCATTATCGGACCCGTGATCCTCGGCCGTGACCACCACGACGTGTCCGGCACAGATTCACCTTACAGAGAAACGAGCAATATTTACGATGGGTCGGCTTTCACCGCCGATATGGCCGTACAAAATTTTGTGGGCGACGCTTTCCGCGGAGCCACCTGGGTGAGTCTGCACAATGGCGGCGGTGTCGGTTGGGGCGAAGTCGTCAATGGTGGTTTTGGGATGTTGCTGGATGGCTCTGAGGATGCCGAACGACGACTTACGTCGATGTTGCATTGGGACGTAAACAATGGCATCGCACGCAGGGGATGGGCACGGAACGAAGGCGCTGTATTTGCGATCAAACGAGCCATGGCTATGGAATCACGTCTGAAAGTGACCCTGCCAAATGTTGTGGAAGATGGAATTCTGAATAATTTGATCAGAGATTAAAAAAGCCATTGCGTATTATCTTTTCAG
>JBGTLS010000143.1:0-5077 GCA_041744015.1 Cryomorpha sp.
ACAGGAAATTTAATAAGACAGGGGGTAAAAGCAATCAATGTCAAATTGACATTATTCGGGGCTTGGCCTGTTATTTGACAAGGGCACCGTGGAAAAAGAATTAAGTATGACAGATAGGATAAAATCAGAAAACAAAAATACTTCTCAGGATACAGCAGATGTACAGGATTCAGGGCAAACAAAAGAAAATGACAATGTTTTGAAAAGTTCAGAAGTAGAAAATGAAGATTCTCCTGAAACAAAAGTCGAAAAAGATGCACTGACGGAATTGCAGGAAAAGTATGACACGCTTAACGATAAATATCTTCGTCTGTATTCGGAATTTGAAAATTTCCGAAGGAGAACTGCAAAAGAAAAAATTGAAAGTTCACGGAATGCCGGTTCTGATATTCTCATAGATTTCCTGCCAGTGGTTGACGACTTCGATCGCGCCATTTCGGCAAACGAACATAACAACGATATAGAAAACATCAAGGAAGGGTTTAAGCTCATTCACCATAAATTGTTGAGGGTTTTGGAAACCAGAGGGGTGAAAGCTATGAATTCATTCGAAACTCCGTTTGATACCAATTATCACGAAGCGATAACCAATATTCCCGCACCCAAAGAAAGTTTGAAGGGTAAAGTGGTTGACGTGGCAGAGAAAGGATACTTCTTTCATGATACCGTGCTCCGGTACGCCAAGGTGGTGGTAGGACAATGAACACACTTCATTTTACTCAAATGATGTAAGCGTAGAAAATGGCGAAAAGAGATTATTACGAAGTACTGGGTATATCAAAAGGAGCTGATGCAGCTGAAATAAAAAAAGCGTATCGCAAGCTTGCACTTAAATACCATCCAGACAAAAACCCCAACGATCCTAATTCTGAAAAGATGTTCAAAGAAGCCGCTGAGGCTTATGAAGTTTTGAGCAATCAGGACAAACGACAGCGTTACGATCGTTTTGGTCATGATGGAGTACGTGGGGCGGCCTCTGGAGGATTTGGTGGTGGCATGAGCATGGATGATATTTTCTCCCAGTTCGGAGATATATTTGGAAATGCATTTGGAGGAGGGTTTGCAAGCAGTGGTGGATTTGGAGGAGGTCAAAGACGCCACAAAGGGTCAAATCTTCGAATCAAAGTCAAACTTGATCTTTCCGAAATCCTGAAGGGTGCCCATAAAAAGATAAAAGTCAACAAACTTGTTGCAGCTGATGGTGCCACATATAAAACCTGTACCACCTGCAGAGGTTCGGGACACGTCATGCGCGTCACCAATACCATCCTTGGCCAAATGCAAACTTCGTCAACCTGTCCTTCATGTCACGGTGCAGGTCAAACTATCGACAAGCGACCTCCTGGTAGCGATGAGAATGGGCTTGTACGAAGGGAAGAAGTGATTGGAATTGATATACCAGCTGGCGTAGAGGAAGGAATGCAGCTCAATGTAAGTGGCAAAGGAAATGCAGCCCCGATGGGTGGTATCCCCGGCGACTTATTGGTGGTTATTGAAGAAGTGGAACATCCCACCATTAAACGCAATGGTCAAAATCTACATTACGATTTATATATAAGTTTTCTGGATGCCGTGCTCGGAGGTGAATCGGAAGTTCCTCTGGTTGAAGGCAAGGCCAAAATTCCAATTGAACCGGGAACACAAAGTGGTAAATTAGTCAGATTGCGTGGAAAGGGTTTACCCAGTGTTCAGTCATATGGAAAAGGGGACATGTTGATAAACATCAATATATGGACTCCGCAACAATTGGATAAGTCTGAAAGAAAAATTTTAGAAGATTTGCGGGCAAGTGAGAATTTTAAACCGCATGCCAATCACAGTGAGAAGAGCTTCTTTCAGAAGGTAAAAGATATGTTTGAATAAAATTTTTCCTGTATCCAGGTCCGAAAGGATGAAGTGGGACAAAGAATTATGTGATTCATGAAGATTGACGAATTTATACGAAATGCAATTGCTGAAGATGTAGGAGATGGTGATCACACCTCAAATGCATGTATTCCGTCGGATGCTATTGGCCGCGCACGAATAATCATCAAAGAAGAAGGAATTCTGTCAGGCAACAGTATTTCAGAACAAATTTTTCTTTTTATTGATCCCAAACTCCAGGTTAAACCACTGTTAACTGACGGAGCCCACGTGAAACATGGTGATATTGCAATGACCATTAGTGGAAGTGCCCGCTCCATATTAAAAGGTGAACGACTCGCCCTCAATTGCATGCAGCGGATGAGCGGCATAGCCACCCTAACGCGAAAAGTGGTGGATCAGTTGGAAGGACTGCCATGTCAGGTGCTGGACACGCGTAAAACGACTCCCGGCTTAAGATTTTTAGAAAAACTTGCTGTTTTCACCGGCGGTGGAGTTAATCACAGGTTTGGATTGTTTGACATGATGATGATTAAAGACAATCACATCGACTATGCCGGTGGAATACAATCGGCAATTTTTCTGGCAAATGAATACAGGAACGCCAATAAGCTGGAAGTGAAATTGGAAATTGAAGCCCGCAATCTCGCCGAACTTGACCAGATTCTGGAAGTAGGTCAGGTAGATCGCATCATGTTGGATAATTTTAGTTTTGACAATCTTAAGGAAGCAGTGAAGCGCATTGGGGCTAAGTACGAAACCGAAGCAAGTGGCGGAATAACACCAGAAAATGCGCGCGAATACGCGTCATGTGGTGTGGACTTCATTTCCATGGGGGCTCTTACCCATAGCGCCGGAAGCCTCGATATCAGCTTAAAAGCATATTAATTGTCAACATTCTCTCCCCAGACATTTTACTGGAAATCAAAAAAATAATCTGCACAAATTTTTGTGTATTATTGTCGGTGAGTCAATTGAAACAATAACCATTAGATCAAAATTTGCGCTAAGTTTAAATTTGACTTAACTTTTCTGACCATTATGCCATATTCAGAAAAATGGAGACGACCGAGCCCCGTATTGCAATCGCAGATGATCACAATTTGATCCGAATCGCACTGGCAGAAATGCTGGAAAAAATGGGTTATAACATTGTTTTTCAGGCTAAAAACGGTGATGAAATTGTGGAATATGTGCGTCATCATCCGCTGGATCTCATACTCATGGACATCAACATGAAACCTTTGAATGGATGGAAAGCCACAGAAATGTGTCTGCAAATCAATCCTTCTATTCGCGTAATCGCCTTAACATACGTTCACAACGAATTATCAGTCATTCAGATGTTCCGCGCAGGCGTGAAGGGTTATATATTAAAAGATGCACTACCAAGCGAACTGTCAGATGCCATTCAAATCGTAAAATCAAATGAATTTTACCTTTCTTCCTCTATCGACGAAATGATAAATATAGATGTGACGCAGATCAAAGCCAATAGTCGATATCCGTTAACCCTTACTGAAAAGGAATCTACATTTATTAAATATGCCTGCACAGATCTTGCTTATAAAGAAATTGCGGAAAAAATGTTTGTCAGCATACGTAGTGTGGATGGATACCGGAATGCCGTTTTCGAAAAATTAAGGGTTAAAACCCGAATTGGTGTGGCATTATACGCTATAAAGACGGGGATGGTGGAATTTTGAGTACAAAATGCCCAATACTGTGGAGATAAAAACACATTTCTTCACTTTTTTTTAGATTTCAAAGATCAATGTAATTTTCATTACGATTTTACCCTTTTCCACAAAATCTTTGGTGTATATTTTTATGTCACCTTGCGTCCCACCTGCGTTTTCTTATCAATTCTCGAAAAATCCCTCCATTGAAAAATTTTAATGCCGGGCTCCAAATGTTAAATATTCTCGTGTGAGCGAACAAATTTAACAAATCTATACTTCTCATTTACAACGATATATGTTTACAATTACATTTATGGTATCTAATATGCATAGTGGAAAGCTAATTCGTTAAACGGAATTTAATCGACAGATAACATGGTTTTGTCGATATAATTGTACATTTGACTGCTAAATATAATTTATGAAACATGATATTCCATGACCAGTTTTTCTACCTTTAGATGTCATTCTTCAAATTTCTTCTAAGTCAAATCGATTTCGATTCGATGATGGAATTTTAAATTTTTTGTGCTTTCCAATTTTACTAATTCGTCAAACCTTAATTTTATGAAAACAAATGCTACTCAATTGAAAAGAGCATCTAAAAGTAGGATCAGAGATCTTGTCTGTTGGCTCTCTCAACCTATTACCGGTGCCCGATTCATCCTTTTACTCTTATTGTGTTCTCTGCCGGGATTCTTAGCGGCACAGAATGGGGTACCTTTTACCGCCAATGATGTTCCAACTATCGAAGCACCTGCAGATGTTACTGTAGATTGCTCTGACGACTACTCCCCTGCGTCAACCGGTATGGCTTCTGCCATGTTCGACTGCAACGGAGAAGGTTCAATCACTTTCACCGATAGTGAACTGATGGGAGAATGCCCACAAACACTTGTGCGCACCTGGACCGCCACCGATGAGTGTGGTTCAGCTTCTGCCACGCAGTCTATCACCCTCGAAGACACCACCGCTCCTGAGCTTATCATGCCTGGGATTACAAGCTTTATTGTGTCTTGTTCAGTGATCAACCCTGCTGATGTAGTAGCTTATGCAAATGGCGAAATGAGCCAGGCAGAAGTTCAGGCATTCCTGCAAAGCGTTCGTGCTTTGTTTATGCAGCAAGGTCTGGTTCCACAAGGTACTACAGACGACTGCTCTGATTCTGATTGGGAAGAAACCGGCATAAACATAATAACTACTGGTCTTGAGTGTCCTCAACTGGCCGTTCTTCAGTGTATTTTCGTTGCTGTTGATGACTGTGGAAACACGTCTGAGCCTCAGGTTGCTGAATTGGTTGTTGTAGACAACACCGCTCCTGAGCTAATCATGCCAGACAATACAAGCGGTACTGTATCTTGCACAGTGATCGATCCTGCTGATGTAGCAGCTTATGCCAATGGCGAATTGAGCCAGGCAGAAGTTCAGGCATTCCTGCAAAGCGTTCGTGCGTTGTTCATGCAGCAAGGTCTGGTTCCACAAGGTACCACTGACGACTGCTCTGACTCCGACTGGGAAGAAACCGGCAT
>JBGTLS010000144.1:0-7486 GCA_041744015.1 Cryomorpha sp.
AGTGAGCTCATCGGAATTTTGGTAATAACTTACAAATCCATCAATGTCGCCCCGATTCCAGGATGATCGTTGTTCTTCCAATGCCTCCCGAATCATTTGCTCTGTATCGTTTTGATCACCATGCAAAAGATTACATCCAGAGAATCCGATGAGAGACAAAATAGAGATTGGTACTATATTTCTTATAAGATAATTCATATCAAATTGGATACTTTATAATCTGCCTGTCATTCATCATTCTTCTGATGACGGCCTGTGCAGTAAAACTGTCAGGTGCCGGTGTAATCAAATCTTCAATGTCCGAGCGTTTAAAAGTGTCAGAGGTGGTGGTTACACCAAATCCGCAATATCTGCCTGAAAGCACCAAAGCAATGGCCGATTTACCAGCCACCTCTTTTTCAGCGAGCACATAACTTTCCTGGACAGAAGTGGCTGCTTCGCGCAAAAACTTTTGATAAGCTTTCAGTTCGGATTTGTTGTTGCTGATCAATTCCGGGCCAAAAAGGCCGGCACGGCGTGGGTTGAACCCATATACTTCAGATTCCCGCTGCAACCATTCGCGGGCTGCATGGGAGGAGCTAAACCAGGCGATGGCATCTTTTCGGGATGCCGAGGGTAAAATAGCCAGTCGTTGATTGTTCAGGCGATCAATGTATGGTATTACTGCGTAGGCCGTGGCGCGCTGTTTTTGAGCCAGATTGTATCGCGGCCAGAATTTTTTGATCTCCGCGTCTTCCAGAAGCAGGGCCTGATATTCTGAAGAAGTTTCGGTGTATGTAATCTTTTGAATTTCTCTTTGGAAAAGTTGTTTACGTCGGGTGGTACCCGCGGCAGTGAAGTGATTTATTACACGCTTTCGCAGATTTCTCGCTTTCCCGATATAAATTGGTTTGTTTCCGCCCCCGAAAAAATAATACACCCCGGGATTTTCAGGAAGCCCTTCAATCGCTTCCCGGGAAATCGCGGCGGGCAGAATGGTTTCTTTGGTGCTTTTGTTCAACAGGAATTCGAGATGACCGGTTTCATCTTTTGACCTCAGGTGCAAAAAAAGATGAGCGGTGGCCATGGCATCGCCCTGTGCGCGGTGTATACCCGAGTTTTCAATTTGGAGGGCTTTGCAAACTGAACCAAGTCGATAAGTCGAAAGGCCTGGTATGAACTTCCTGGCATAACGCATGGTACAAACCCTTTTCACATTCAACGTTGCGCCACATGCCTCGGTCTGGGCCCTGAGAAATTGAAAATCAAAATTGACGTTGTGAGCGACGAACACGCGTCCTTCCAGCACTTCGAGCAGCCCGGGTAATATTTCCCGAAAGGGCGGTGCATCCTTTAATGTGCCCGCGTAAATACCTGTGAGGTGAGAAATGTCCTTTGGTATAGCCCGACCGGGATCTACCATTTTGTGAAAAACACATTCCGGATAACCATTATCCACATGCACCACGGCGATCTCCGTGATAGCATGGCCCTGATGAAAAAGACCCGTGGTTTCTATGTCGACTACAGCAAATTTCAAAAGACTGGTGCGTGGTGGGTGAAAGGTAATAGAACTGCACTGAATTCACACGGTCCGTGACTTGTTTTAAACACACTTTAGCAATTGAACAAAATAAAAAAGAGCTCCCGGGGGAACTCTTTTTGAAAGTAGCGAGACCGAGGATCGAACTCGGGACCTCATGAGTATGAATCATGCGCTCTAACCATCTGAGCTATCTCGCCGGCTGAATTGCGGGCGCAAAGATAACAAAATATTCCACGAACATTTTGTGATTGGACGATCCTGAAATTTTCCACACATTTCATTGAAGGAAAAATCAACTTTATCCTTCGAATTATTCCTATATTGGCGGCATTGAATAAATTATGAATGTCGAACAAATGGCGGACAAAAAGAAAATAGAACTGGAGTTTTTACTCAATACATCGCCTAAGATACTTTACAATATGATCAGCACGCCAAGCGGCCTTGCCGAATGGTTTGCCGATGACGTCAACGTGCGCGGAGAAGATTATACATTTATTTGGGATGGATCAGAAGAAACCGCCCGTCTTTTGGGCCGGGTCAAAGATCAATCCATCAAATTCCAGTGGAGCTACGACGAAGATGAAGATTATTATTTTGAATTTCGGATCAAAATAGATTCGCTCACCCAGGAGGTGGCCCTTATTGTGACTGATTTTGTAGAAGATGATGATGATGGAAGCACCAGCGGGCTGTGGGAGAGCCAGGTAGACGATTTGCGACGGATGTTGGGCGCTTGACGCACCGATGGTTATCTTTGCGACCCGGGGCATGGTTATTGCCATCGTGCTTCGCATATCGATCCGGATTTGAAAAAACTTCATCTGCTTTTGATCAGGTCTTACATCGGGCCTTTTGTCCTGACCTTTTTCATCGTGTTGTTTATCTTCCTCATGCAGTTTGTATGGAAGTATATAGACGATTTTGTTGGTAAAGGATTGGATGGATTTCTGATTGCGGAGTTGCTCTTTTATGCTTCCGCGAATCTGGTACCGATGTCCCTCCCACTTGCAATCCTACTCAGCAGCATCATGACGATGGGGAGTCTGGCAGAACACTACGAACTGGTTTCCATGAAATCCAGTGGTCTTTCGCTGATGCGTATCATGACGCCACTGATTGTATTCATATGTATCGTATCACTTGGCGCTTTTTATTTCAATAATACGGTCTCGCCCTATGCCAATCTGAAGTTTAAGTCACTCCTTTGGGATGTCACCCAAAAAAAACCCACCATGGAACTCCGCGAAGGAGTTTTTTACAATGGAATAGATGGTTACAGCATAAGGATTTCTGACAAACAGGAAGATACTGATATTCTGGGCGACGTCCTGATCTATAAACACGACCGCGAAAATCCTGGAAACCGGAATGTGATTAGGGCTGAAACGGGCGAAATGAAGAAAAAAACCGGGAGTCAGAATCTTGTATTGCATTTGAAAAATGGAGTGAGTTACGATGAGGTGGCAGACAGGAAAAATGACAATATTCCTCATATCAAAAGCCGGTTTGAGGAGGATTTTATCACCATGGATCTCTCTGGTTTTGACTTACAAAGGACTGATGAAGACCTCTGGAAAAGCCACATGAAGATGCTTTCCATGCGCCAGTTGAAGTTGGCCATCGACTCTTTGAATGAGCAGAAAGATATGAGGAAGCGTGATTTCGATAGGTATATGGACAAGTCCATTGCCATTACCGACAGTACGGACATGAAATCCGATTCCACCTACGTTTCTTTCGCTGCATTGACCAATGTTGAAAAAAGACAGGTGCTCAGTGTGGCCATGAATATGACCCGAAATTCCAAAAATTACATGAACCGGACCAAAGAAGAAATTTCCGGAAGGGAAGAGTATATCAACAAGCACAAAATAGAATGGCACCGCAAACTCATTCTTTCCTTTGCCTGTATCATTCTCTTTTTTATCGGCGCCCCCCTTGGTGCCATTATTAAAAAAGGTGGACTTGGCCTCCCTGTGATTTTCTCGGTATTGTTTTTTCTGATCTTTCATATAACTTCAATTTCAGGAGAAAAGATGATTGAATCGGGCGCCTTGTCTCCCCTTGCCGGCATGTGGTTCAGCTCGATGATCCTGTTACCGATCGCCGTATTTCTCACCACTAAAGCGGCGAAAGATGCAGCGCTTTTCGACCGCGATACCTACATCAAATTTTTCGATAAGATGACTCAGATTTTCAGCAACAAACGACTCGTGGGTAAATGAAAGTGCTGCAGTTTTGTCACAAACCTCCTTTTCCGGACAGGGATGGCGGATGCCTTGCCATCAATCAAATGACAAAGGCTTTGGAAAGAGCCGGTATCGAAGTGAAAGTATTGGCGATCTCCACACCGAAACACCCCTTTATCAAATCTGCGTATCCGGAAGGCTATATCGCCAAATACAGTTTTGAGACCTTATTTGTGGATACCTCGTTAAACATTGTCGACGCCTTTAGCGCACTGGTTACACAGGACTCATATAATATTTCACGCTTTTTTTCGACGGATGTGGACAAGGCCCTCGTTGAAATTCTCGAAAGCGAAAATGTTGATATTGTCATAATGGAGAGTTTGTTCGTAGCGCCTTACATGGGCACTATCAGAAGATGCACAACTGCCCCAGTAGTTTTGCGTTCACACAATCTTGAATATTCGATCTGGCACAGACTCACACGGACCCAAAAAACGGGACTTAAAAAAACATATCTCCGGATTTTAACCAGGCAGTTGAAAGCATTTGAAACCAAAACAATCGGTGAGATAGACGGATTGATTGCCATCAATTCAGATGAGCTCGCACATAGCAAACGACTCGGATATACCGGCAAGGGGATTACCATTCCATTTGGCATCGACCCCGACTTATATGAGCCCGATCATTCGACTCTCGATTTTCCCTCTGTATTTCATTTGGGCAGCATGGACTGGCAACCCAATCAGGAAGGCTTAAAATGGTTTCTCGACGATATCTGGCCACTGGTCGCTGCAAAACGTCCGAACTTAAAAATGTATATCGCGGGACGCGAGATGCCTGAATGGGTTTCGACCTATGAAACAAACAATATACATGTGATAGGAGAAGTAGCTGATGCCAAAGATTTTATGCGGTCAATGGGAATTCTGGTTATTCCTTTATTGAGCGGTGGAGGAATGCGCGTAAAAATGATTGAGGCAATGGCCCTTGAAAAAGCCGTAGTCTCCACCCCATTGGGCGCCAAAGGGGTGAAAGTGAAAAATGGAAAAGAAGCCATGCTCGCCAGAACGGCCGAAGATTTTGCTCAGGCTATCATCGCGCTTTCGGATGATAAAGAAACCGCTCTAACAATGGGAAAAATGGGTAGAAAGCTCGTGGAAACTTCATACAACAATGTGGTGCTTTCCGATCAAATAGCTGTTTATTTGACGCGTCTTCTGAAATGAGAATTTTCGTCATACTAAGCCGGGTACCATATCCACTTGAAAAAGGTGATAAGTTGCGCGCCTTTCATCAGTTAAAGGAATTAAAAAAGAACAACGAAATCATCCTGTGTTGTATTACCGACATTCAGCCTGTACCTGAAGCTGAGCTGGCGCTGAAAGAAATTTGCCACGAGTTTCATATTTTTCATTTGCAGAAATGGCGCATCTATGCCAACCTGCTTTTCAACATCCTTTCGCGAAAGCCATTTCAGGTCATGTATTTTTATCAGAAATCCATTCATACTTCTATTCAGAAACTCATCGCTGCCTCCGTACCCGATCATATATTTTGTCAGTTGATACGCACCGCAGAGTACGCTAAGAATGAACACGATTATCCGAAAACACTGGATTATCAGGATGCATTTTCAAAAGGAATGGAACGCCGGATGAAAAAAGCCAAATGGCCTATGACTGAGATTTTTGCTGCCGAACGGCGCCGACTGATCAATTACGAAAACATCATTTTTGAGTATTTTGAAGGTAAAACGATTATCTCTGAAGAAGATCGCCGATATATTTACCATCCAGAACGGAAAAACATAGCCATTGTCACCAACGGAATTGATACGCAGTATTTTCACAATACGCTATCTATACAACCTGTATACGACCTCGTTTTCACTGGAAATATGAGTTATCCACCCAATATCGAAACGGCGGAATATATAGTGAAAAACGTGATGCCCCTTATCCGGAAAACGAAACCCCATGCCACCCTCCTGCTTGCAGGGTCTTCTCCGCATCGAAGAGTGAAGGCGCTGGACAAACATCCCGGTGTGCATGTATCGGGATGGGTTGACGACATCCGCGAAGCTTATGCAAGCGCCCGAATCTTTTTTGCACCCATGCAAATCGGTACCGGACTTCAAAACAAACTGCTTGAGGCCATGGCAATGGAATTACCCTGCGTGACTTCTCCTCTTGCGAATAAAGCATTGAAAGCAAAGGACAAAGATGATATATTTGAAGCAAATATTCCGGAAGATTATGCCCGATTAATTGTTGAATTATTAGATGATCCATTTCTTCGAAATCAACTTGGTAAGCGTGCACGCACTTTCGTGCAAAGTCGGTTTTCATGGGAAGCGTCCTGTCAGCAGCTCGAGACCGTGATGGCCACCAAAAACAAAGCTGTCGTTGTTTAGTTGTACCTTTGTACCCTAATTTTTGACATGAAAAAAGATCCGATACGATTGGATTCGATTGCCGAAGCGATCGAAGAAATTAAAGCTGGAAAAGTAATCATCGTTGTGGATGATGAAGATCGTGAAAATGAAGGCGACTTTCTCGCAGCAGCAAGAGGTGTAACCCCTGAAATGATCAATTTCATGGCCACCCACGGCCGAGGCTTGATTTGTGCTCCATTGATCGAAAGCCGGTGTGAAGAACTTGAGCTGGGCCTGATGGTTCAGAGCAACAGTGCGCTACACGAAACGCCATTTACCGTCTCGGTAGATTTACTTGGACACGGCTGCACGACCGGCATTTCGGCCAGTGATCGCGCGAAGACCATTCAGGCGCTGATCAATCCGGAGACCAAACCTTCAGATCTCGGTAAACCCGGACATATATTTCCCTTAAAAGCCAAAAGCGGCGGCGTACTTCGACGGGCAGGACATACGGAAGCCGCTATCGATTTTGCCCGTCTGGCAGGGTTTGAGCCAGCTGGTGTGATCGTTGAAATCATGAACGAAGACGGCTCGATGGCCCGACTACCTGAATTGAGAAAGATCGCCGACAGGTTTGATTTGAAACTCGTCAGCATTCAGGATCTTATCACATATCGTCTCGCTAAAGAATCGCTAATCTCCCGAGAAATTGCCGTCGACCTTCCAACGGACCACGGCGATTTCGTGCTACATCTCTACAATCAAACCACGACCGGACAAAAACACATCGCCCTTGTTAAAGGGTTCTGGCAACCTGACGAGCCCGTGATGGTGCGCGTACACAGCAGCTGTGTAACGGGTGACATCTTTGGGTCTTGTCGTTGCGATTGCGGACCGCAGCTCCACAGCGCTATGAGAATGATCGAGGCCGAAGGAAGAGGTGTTGTGGTGTACATGAATCAGGAGGGCCGGGGGATTGGTCTTCTCAACAAACTCAAGGCTTACAAACTTCAGGAAGAAGGATTTGACACCGTGGATGCCAACCTCCAATTGGGCTTCAAAATGGATGAGCGCGATTATGGGGTTGGAGCGCAAATACTCCGGGATTTGAGAGTGAGCAAAATGCGCCTGATTACCAACAATCCCGTAAAACGTGCAGGCCTGATCGGATACGGTCTGGAAATTACTGAAATTGTTCCTGTCGAAATCAATTCCAACAAGCACAACAAAAAGTATCTCCAAACCAAACGGGACAGGATGGGGCACGATCTAAAGGTAGACCCGAAGAAAAGCTGAATTTCAGGTCTTCACTTTGCGCGCTTTGTCATTTGAAAAAAGTTCCCCTATTTTTTGAATGAACTCGTCGACGGTATTGAAATCTTCCTG
>JBGTLS010000145.1:0-3850 GCA_041744015.1 Cryomorpha sp.
CCATCCGAAAATGGCGCTGTGAGCAGGAGCCGGGCGTAACCTGCCGTTGTCATGATGCGGTTTTCAAAGGAGTGATATGTGATTCCCGTTCTGTAAATGAAAAAAGATTCGTTGACAAAATGCGCATCATTCCACAGCGAAAAGCTTTCGGAGATTTGGGTGGACGTCATCAGTCCCAACCAGTTTTGATATAGAAATGAAGGGGTATCTTCCTGCGATTTTGCCGGAAGGCTGACAAAAAGAAATAAAATACAACCGGAAAATACCCACAATATATTTTGCAAAAACCGGGAACGGGTCGGTGTTAGCCGCTTAGCGCAAATTGGGTTCACGCGACTACATTGGTTTTCCGAAAGGTGAAAAGTCAATCCCCTCAATTATATTTACTTTTGAACTCAAATGTATTCATCAATGATTTTTTACCATATCCATGCAGCCTGCCCATTCAAACATCAACTCGAAATAACCTGCACCTTCACCGCAGAAACTGACATCGTTCAAATTCAAATTCCTTATTGGCGACCCGGGCGCTACGAACCTGGCAACTTTCCGAGAAATTATATCAACTTCGAGGCGATGTCAAACGGCGAGCTCCTTCAAAGCCGGAAAGTCACTGCGCACATCCTGGAAATTCAGGCAAATCCCGGGGCCAAAGTTACGCTTTCGTACATCAACTACTCCGGGGAATTGACTGCTGGCAATACCTTTTTTGATCCCGGAATACTGCTCATCAATCCGGTGAATTGCCTCGTGTATCCCCTTGGCATGGAAGCCATTCCATCGCGCCTTGCCCTCACTTTGCCGGAAGGCTGGAAATACGGGACCTCATTTGACTTAGATACTGATGAAGACCGGGAAGACAACAAAGTCACCTTCAAAGCGGCCAATCTCCAGGAATTGCTCGACACGCCCATCCTCGCCTCAGCCGACCTGCGCACGCTGAGTTACGATGTTGGCGACACGCCTTTTTTCATCCATATCAATGGCGGTCAGCTGGATGACGAAGAAAAACTGGTGGCAGACTTTCACGCTTTCACGAAAGTGCAGTATGATGCTTTCGGATCTTTTCCGGTCGACCAATATCATTTTTTGTTGCTTTTCCTGCCAGTGCGCGCCTATCACGGCGTGGAACACGACAAAAGCACCGTGATCATTATCGGTCCCCTGGCCGATCTAAATCAGGAATTGCTCTACCGGGAATTGCTGGGCGTGTCATCCCACGAGCTCTATCACACCTGGAATGTGAAATATCTGCGACCAGCAAATTGGAGTCCGTACGATTTTACCCAACCCAATCACTCCCGCCTGGGATATGTCGCGGAGGGGGTGACCACGTATATGGGCGACTGGATGCTTTGGCAATGTGGTATTTTTTCCGACGATTTGTTTTGGAACGAGCTCACCACCCATGTGCAACGCCATTTGGAAAATGAAGGTCGGTTTCACCTCTCGCTGGGCGATGCCTCTGTGGATACCTGGACCGATGGATATATGAAAAGTCAACCGCGCCGACGGGTGAGTATTTATGTCGAAGGTGCCTTGCTTTCATTGGTTTGCGATGTGTGGTTGTTGCAAGGGGCTGGCATTTGTCTGAGTGATTACATGCGGGATTTTAACAAAAGGTTCGGAGGTGCATCTGGATTTTCGGAAGACGACTGGTGGAATGGTCTAAAGGCGATTTGCGATTTGCCATGGGATGCACTTCGGGCCGACGTGGTGGACGACAGGGGAAAACTCTACGGCTACGTTTTGGAAGCGATGGACATGGTCGGCCTTGAGGTGCGGGAAGAACCGTCTGAAAATTTTCGCGATGCCGCATGGGGCAGCCGGATCGACCGGATCAACGAAGAGTGGGTCGTGCAAAATGTCCTGCAAAATTCGCCTTCTGAAAAAGCCGGACTTTGGTTTGGCGACCGGATAGTTTCCATCAATGGCATTCATCCCGATCATTTTTTCGAGCAAAGCCTGCACAAGTCACCCGATCCGGGTGTATTGCTTGAAATACTTTCCGGATACCGCAGCCGCGAAGTATGGCTCGAACCCGATGGGCTGGTCTGGATGAAAAAGTACACCGTTGCTGAAAAGAAAGGCCAGCTACCCGCCTTGTTTCACACATGGAAAAATGCCTTGAATGCGGTGAAAACCAATTGAAAATTTTTATCGACATCCGTTTTCGTCATAACTTCCGTTCGATCAGATTTCTCAATTCCAAAAAAAAATGCACTTTCACGTTCGATTAATAAAACAACTCCAATGAACGAAACGATCGACTACAACGAAGGGATGGCTCCAAAAAAACGACCCACCCTGCTCACCATTCTTTGTATACTCACCTTTCTCGTTTCCGGATATACATTGGTCACAGGGGTAATTGGTATATTCTCCACCAAAAGTTTCGATCAGGCGCAGTGGCATGAGATTTCGGAACAGGTGGCCGAATCGCTGGCAGGCGCGGATGAAAATTCAGCCCGCATTGTGGAAGAGGTGCTGGCATCTGCTTCCATCACAGTCGAGCGCGGTATTTACCACGGTACGACGCTGAATCTCATCGCAATTCTCGTGGCCCTGGCTTCGGCCTATGGCGCTTATCTCATGTGGAATCTCCGAAAATCCGGTTTTGTGTTTTATACCCTCGCCAAAATCGTCGGAATTCTTGTGCCGTTGATTTTATTGGGCTTTAACGTGATCACCATTGTGGTTTATGGATTTGCCACCGTGGTGACCGTCGTATTCATCATCCTGTACAATATCAACCGAAAATACATGGTCTAGTCCAGCGCTCAGGCTTAAGAAACGTACGGCTTTAAAGTCGCAAATCTTTCACCCCAGAGCAATTCTTCCTTGAATGAAGTAAACTTCATTTTAAGGTGAATGTGCTATATCTTCTTAGGCATTGTTGGCAGCCGTAATCTTTATTTTCTCATAACCCACTTCATTGTCTAACCTCGGAAGGCGCAACCCAAGTGGAGTGGAAGCATTTTAATATAGACCTGCTCTAAACGGTTCTCCGGACAAGATAAACGTCTATCTCACACGAATTAAAGCCATGAGGTATAACCCAATCTTAACATTGAAGAGTAGGATAATCCAAATCTTTCTTTAGTTTTATAACAACCTAAAACGGATTAGGAGGGACAGAATAGAGAAGACTGTCTCACATAAAATGTAGAAGTAAAAAGAAACCCGAAGTGCGCTAACACTTCGGGAAAATCAAATACACCTGATCAGCGATTAAACAAGAGGAGGTGCAAATGAAGTAACAAAAGTAACAGGATCAATGAACTTTATCGAATGATTAAGTCTTTGATATTCAAACATTCAGTCTTTCCGAAAATCGGAAAGAATTCCCTTCAATCAATACTTATGAAAAGTAGAGTCCTTTTTTTTCTCGCACTGATAGTGGGTAGCTTAAATATGTCAGCCCAAAACCTGGTTCCAAATGGCAGCTTTGAAGAAGGCAGCGAGTGTCCTATATTTCTGGATGATCTTCACTTTCGATGCAACGATTGGTACAAGAGTATTCAAGTACCTGGGGTTCCAATGAATGAGAATCCAAGCCCCGATTGGTATCATACGTGTAGTGATTTGGATGAACTTTCACCACCCAGTTTTATCTATGGTTTCCAAGAACCGAGTGATGGATTAGGGATTGCCGGTCTGATAAACTTTGATCTTATAAATGAGAATCATCGAGAAATAATGGGAGTTCAACTTCTTGAACCTGTGATAATCGGTGAAGAATATTCTTTACGCTTCAAATTGTCTACCGAATTCAACGCATTGAATACTGGTTTGGCCACTGATAAGTTCGGTTTCAAATTGACGACTTATCCAATTTTTACTTCTTCTG
>JBGTLS010000146.1:0-4697 GCA_041744015.1 Cryomorpha sp.
TTTATTTCTAAAATTGGCGGAAGTATCTATCGTTGCGTTATTGATTTCATAAAACGTGCTTTCATTTCCAAATGCAAAACATGGATTGTGCAGTTCTGTCGTTTCGCCAGGAGGGATTAAAGATCCATGGCCTATGTACAGATGCAATGTGGTATAGATATCTACCATTCCATGTTCCGTAAAAAACGAATAAAATCTTTCGGGATCGTGATATGACATGAGAGGATCATTATTTTTAAGGGCTGTTTGTGGTTGTCCAGTCCTCATTTCTTTTAAATACGCACAAGTCAGGGTATTAAATTGATTTGCGTCAATGATTTGATAGGTATTGGTATTTGAATGTAAAAGGAGATAAAATGGATTGGGATTGCTGGTGTTCCCATCAAAAGGTGAATGAGCTATTTCCCTATTGGGCCCAATTAATTCTCCCTTTCCAAGTATATATACAATGGTATCTCCCATTGTCTGATCTCCTCCGTCGAGCAAGCCATAGTGAAACACCAGGCCATACTTTTTTTGCCCGGACATCATACGTAGAAGTTTTACAAGAGCCTGGTCAATCTTAATTTTGGAAGGCCCGTAATTCAGATTTCCCGTGCTGGAATATTTCGTGTGAAAATCTCTAACTGCATCGGAAAAGAAGTTGCAACTAATGGGTTCAGAGATAGTACTACTAATTAAAGGAATTGAACAATCACATCTACTAAATAATTGATTGTACACGTTTAATGCCGGTTTTGTAAATATTGGAGGAGAAATAGAACTTCGCACGGCTCCCGGGTTCCCAAGGTCTACAGTAAAACGATCACCTTCGGTTTGTTGGTCTTTCGGTTTTTGATCCTCAGGTTTGCTATTTTCTTTATCTGGCCCGCAACCCATAAGCATCACTGCCCCAATTAAAAGAATTGATTTGAATTCCTGGAAAAAAATTCCCGACATCTTGTTTGGTAGAAATTTCATAAGATTGGTTTTGGTTGTAAAATTCGCCCTAAAGGAAACATAATCAATCACGAATCACAAGGATTTTTAATCCCTGATTTCAGGGAGTGGCTTTCCGACGAAGCTCTTATAGATACTTTTAGGATGTTTTTGGCCATAGCTTGTTTGACCATTGAAGTCGTGTGCGTTCTACCCTTCGTAACCGACGAAAACCGCCAGCGCCTGGTCGAATTCGACGAAAAGATCAAAGCCATCCAACGCGAACAAAAAATCATCGAAGCCAAAAGCTGGGAAGAAGCCAGGAAGGTTGTGTTGAATTCGTAAACCTGCTACATCCAAAATCCCAGCTCCTTATTATGCTTCCGCAAAAAAATTCCTCCCTAAATATCTTCCGGAGATTGGTTTCCAGGATTTCATACTTTTCGTTGAGAATCATAGAAACGTAATGGAATCCGGTTACGGTTCCGTTGGAACAAATCAGTGTTTCCTAATTACAAAACCATATGTGATTTAAGTACCTTTATTCAAACTGTGGCCAGCAATAGCCTGTTATCGCCGACACCAGGATCTAATTCTTGATTTTTTACAATCCATAACAAGTTGCTTGCAATCTTTGTAATTAATTCACAATGGCCGTAATCATCCTAACCGCTAATAAGTCCCTCCTGCTCTAATCCTTTTTTCTTTTTATGAATGATTTGAATCAATTCCTGTAATTCCGGAGTTTCTGATTGAAGATTTCGGTATTGCTGATATTGCTGATTGTAAAGATTGCGACTGCCATTTTTTGACAAAAGGACTTCAACATTTTTGGGAATAAAAAACCTGGCTCTGTCCTTCAACAAAGGTTTATATTCCTGTTCAAAAATCGCGATTCCTGCCAAATCGATATCGCCGAAGTGAATATACTCGTTTGGAATTCTATCCAACCATGTTCTCAAGTCCTGACTATATGGATAGCGACTCACAAAGACACTGCTATCAGAAAACTTATTACCATGTTGGTTCACATACCGGAAATTTTCCGGATTCTCAATCCCCACTACGACCACCTCATCCGGAAGAATAAAATTCTCAAAATCATAAATAAAAGTAAAGCTGCCTTCTCGCGGAATCAGGGAGATCGGCTTTCCATTTAGAAGAGCTTCAACAGGCCGGATTACATTGACCAAAAATCCTTTGAAGGTTCGGCTGGTACGCAACTTGGTGTCTCCTGCTATATCGTGGGCCCTTTTGCCGGAAAGGTCGGCCGCGGCCATGGCGGCTACATAATCCCCAAGGTCGCGGATGCCAAACCGATTGAAAAGAAAGTCGTCTAAATCCTCCACCGAGGTGAGCATCAGGGTAGACCGTGTTCGGCCCTGCCGTATGCGCTCTATCACCTCCTCAGCTTCCAATAGCTTGAGCCATGAAGGGTTGATGCTGCTCGAAGGCAGCGAGTCTCCATTGCTGAGCTGGAGGAGTTTCTTGGCGATGGACAGTGGAAAGTGCGACATAGTATTGCGAAATTAAGCATCTTCAACAGGGGCCGGATTGTTAACCGTGATAAGTCGCGTTACCCTTGTTCTGCTATCCTTGTCTTTTCTAAGTTCATAAATATGGCGGTAAGCCATGGCATCCTGCTCCACGGGAGAGCCATTGATGAGTAAAATATTGCGTTCATTGGCAAACTTCAAAATCCCACGCACATTGGTCGGGTGCAGGCGACCTATTTCATCCATCATGCAATGCAGGCGGAAGTCCTTAAATTTCCTGGAAGCGCTTTCTTTGAAAACGTTGAGCAAAAGAATGTTGATCATTGCTTTGACCAGTACGTCCGTACCTTCCGAGCCCACGTTGCTGAGTTTTTCCACCCATCCGCTGTCGTTTTCATTTTCCACCACCCGGAAGCGCAATTCGAAGGCGTCGGAAAGGCGGATTTGCTCCTGCCTAACTTCGGTAATATCCCGGCTGAGCTGCCGCAAAAATTCCACTGCGCGCTGGTTGTGGTCGTCGGCGGCGGTGGCGTTGAAGAGGTTGCGCTCTCCCAGTTCAAAGCCCCGCTCCTGTTCATAATCGCGAATGCGCTTGAGGGTGCGCACCACCCGGTTATCGCTGTCTTCCACTTTAAGCTCCATGCTCTGGATCACGCCCACAAAATTGCGCGTGCGAAAGTCGGTATTGATTCGGGTGATCACTTTATGAATTTCCCCTTCCCGGCTTATGAGGTCGCCGGTTTCCTTGCTCACCAGATGCAGGATGTTAGCGAAGCGTGTGTTCACGCGTGTCTCATATTCCGCGATTTTGTTTTCATCCACAAACTCGCGCAGACCGGCCGCGAAGGTCATGTAGTCATCAAGCACGGTGAGTTTGGTTTGAAAGCTGAAGAGGTTCGCTTCCGCAAAAGCACTGAGAAAACGATTGGCGGCGTCCTGAAGGTTTTGCCGGAACCCTGCCAGGCTCGCCCATGTATCACGAAGAATGTTGATCAATTCCCGCACCTGATAAACATTCACCTCACCGGTAAAGTTTTCCTGCAGCCAATGAGCAACCTCCTCGTAAATCGTCGACTGGGCAAAACCTTTCAGATCGGTGAAACCATCGTCAATCTTTTGCAATTGACCATTGGTCGTGTAGATAGTCTTATCGACCGCGGTCACTTCTGCTTTGTGTTGCTCCTTGAGTTCATCCAGGCTTTTCTCTGCCCGATCCCTTTTCTGCTCTTCCTGAATGCGTTCTTTTTTAAAGCCTTCCAACTTGTCAAAAAGCTCGGCTTTGTCTATGCGGTATCTTAAGACAAGTTCTTCATTGGCTTTGATGATTTTCAGCTCGCCGTCAATCGCTGCAATGGCCTCATCAAGTGCATTTATTTGTGTGGTGTCGGCACCGGCGGCATTCAGGCTTTCCAACTTGTTTTGCCTGATTTGGGAGATCTTTTGGAGCACCTCATTTTCGCGAACGCCAAATTTTGTGGCCAGGTCATCACGTTTCTGGTTCATGTCTTCCTGCGCACGCTGGATCTTTTTGGCAACCTCTTTTTGAATTTGCGCTTTCTTCTGTGAAAAATCTGCTCCAAGTGCCGCTATCGCCTGGCCGTGCGATTTTTTTAGTGCTTCCTTTTGTGCAATTTGCAGATTTATTTCGGCTAGGGCCGCTTCCTTTTCGGCCTTTGACTTGTGCAGGAGTTCTTCGAGACCGAGTTCTTTTTTCTTTTTCAAATCGAGCTGGAACGTACTTTCATAACCCGCCTTTTGCATTCTGTCCTTCAATTCGCGGATTCTGGGCTTGAAGCGCTTTTTAAGCCGCTCCACCTCTTCCTGAAAACGGACATCAAGTTGACTGATTTCTTTTCTGAGTCGTGCCAATTCAGCTTCCAGCCGCTTCTTTTCGAGTTCGTATTGATCCAGGCTTTTAGCGGCGCCATCCACGTTGTCCAGGTTGAGCCCGACGCCGTAAAACAATTCCGCGGCTTCGCGGTGTATTTCCGGTTCCAGGTTTTCCTGAAAAAGGAGGTCTTCACGGGCCACTTTGCCGATGGTATGATGCCAGTTGGGGTGATGCTCCTGGAGGTAGCCGTACAAAGCGCTTTTATAATTTGCCAATTTGTTTTTTACGGAAGTAAGCGCATGCTCATTTTCACCAAGGAGGGATTCAATTCCTGCCCGCTCAGCTTCTTTTCCACTGGCCAGCTTCTCTTCTTCGCGCTCCCAATCCTTCCTGAATTGTTCGATTTTTTGTGCATCCAGCGCGGCAGCATTGACAGCGTCCGCAGCCGCTTT
>JBGTLS010000147.1:0-3208 GCA_041744015.1 Cryomorpha sp.
ATAGCTATGACAACTGCCCTTACTTCCGGGATCAGAATATCCGTACAGTGTCAATATGAAAGTCGTTTTTCCAATCCGGAAAAAAAGCTTTTTCTTTTTTCGTACGGCATTGAAATCGAAAACCATAATGAATTTCCAATTCAATTGATGCGCCGCAGCTGGCAAATCACCGACAGCTCAACACAAAAAAGGGCTGTGGAAGGCGAAGGTGTCATAGGTGAACAACCTGTCATCGCACCCGGGGAATCGTATGGTTACCGGTCTTCATGTGATTTTACAACCGACACTGGTCAGATGTCTGGCACCTATCAAATGAAAAACTTATCGTCAGACGAAATCTTCGAAGTAATCATTCCGTCCTTTATGTTGATGGTGCCTCACAAACTCAACTAACCGGCTCTTCTACCACATCTTCAAAATCAATCTGATAAACCGTCCCCGGTCGATCACTCAATCGCACGATTTCACCGTTGAGTTGTTCGGTGAGTGCTGATATTAATTCAGTTCCAAAAGATTCGGAATCTGAGTGAGATAGATTAAGTGCCATTCCAATTCCATCGTCCCCAATGATCAGGCGAAAACGTCCATTTTCCAACCGGTTTAGACGGACAAATATTTTCCCCGACCGGTCTTCCTGAAATGCATATTTCAATGAATTGGTGATCACCTCGTTGATAATCAAGCCGAGGGGTGTGAGGGTATCCGATTTGAATCTGTTTACCTCAACTTCGACATCGAGATTTACTTTTTGTGCCAACCGGTATGTATTCAGAAGACTGTTTGACAGATCCTTGATATACTCTTCAATATTGACGGAAGACAAATCCTTACTCTGATACATTTTTTGGTGAATCAGCGACATCGACCGCACCCTGTTCTGTATTTCTCCAAACACACCTGTGAGCTTGGTATCTGTAATATATCTGGATTGAAGGCTGAGAAGGCTAACTATGATTTGCAGATTGTTCTTTACCCGGTGATGCACCTCGCGTAACAGGACCGCGTTGGTATCGCGCTCTTTGGAAATTTCACGTGTGCGCAATATGACAGCCGCCTCGAGCTCTTTTCGTCTCGCCCTGTCTGCCCGTACCCTAAATCGGAACAAGACGTAGAGCAAAGCCATTATCAACAGTAAAACTGAGAAGCGAAAATACCCCGTTTGCCAGAGCGCCGGATTAACGACAATGGATACACGCACGGGATTATCATTCCACAAACCATCATTGTTCGATCCGATCACCTCAAATGTATAATTACCTGGAGAAAGATTGGTGAAAGTAGCGAAACGTCGGTTTCCCGTGTACCGCCAATCATCAAAGAGACCAATCAAACGGTAGGCATATTGATTTTTATCGGATTGTTTGTAATTCAGCGCTGCGAATTCGATTGTAAAACCTGAATGATCATGAGCCAATCTCAATGTATCCTTTACCTGTTTGGCAAGTTCCAGCGGTTTCACACGCTGAGTTTGCTCAAGTAATTGTATTCCTGTAATATGTAAGGGGGGCAAATAGTCATTTTCCCTTAGTCCCTCACCATAAAAAAAGTCGAATCCATTCGCACCCCCAAAGTAGATGCGCCCATCATAGTCGCGAAAACAGCTTCCCTGATAAAACGTATTTTTTCCAAGAATATCCTGTTCATTATAATTTCGAAATGTCCTGGTTCTATCATTGAAAGCCGAAACACCACCATTTGTGCTCATCCAAATATTTCCGTCACTGTCGCTTGTTACCGCGATTACCACATCACTCGCCAATCCTTCATTCTGGGTGAAATTTTCAAATTTTTCTGTTTCGGAATCCCACGTGCTCAAGCCACCACCGGCAGTACCAATCCACAATTCGCCTGATTCGTCCAGGTGTAGCGAATTGATCGTATTCGATCCCAATTTACCCAATGTGATATTACCCGATCCATACTGGGTAAAAGTTTCAGTGGATTCATTAAAACAGTAAAGACCTGCATTGCTGGTGCCCAACCAAAGCATCCCCGATGCATCATAGCTCAGGCAAAAAATATTGTTATCGCGCAAACTGCGCGGATTGGTACCATCAAACCGGTAAATTTTAAAATCATCGGTTTCGGGCATATACCTGCACAGTCCGCCGCCAAGCGTTGCCACCCACATACCCCCCTCCTTATCGGGAAGCAAATAGCTGACTTTGTTACTTGAAATGCTGGTGGAGATCTCTGAACTCTGAAGATATGATTTCGTCGAACCGTTATTCCGGTTGTAGGATATCAAACCCATTCCGTCAGTTGCAATCCAGATAAGATCATTTTGATCTTTTAAAATATATTTCACCGGGACATTCAGATCATTCAGTCTATTTCCCGCTATTTCAGATAAAAATTCCGAATTGCCGGATTTTGGATTAAATTTGGCGATACCCCTCCCGGTTCCAATGTAAATCTCATTGGAATCGATCTGGCAAAAATTGTAAATCTGGTTCTGTTCCGGCTCATACCCGAGTGCTCCGGGAAACGAAACAGATGAAAATTGAGGCACTTCCTGATTGAGCGTTGCTATACCCGCCGACTGGGTTCCTATCCATATCATCCCCGATTTGTCAGTCATCAGCGTATGGATATAATCACTGGGCAACGTATGCAGTTCATCGCTATCTGAACGATAAACTGTCGATTCATTCACTTTTGTATAAAAGCGATTCAAACCCGAAGGAGTTCCAACCCAAAGGTCCCCTTTCCTATCGATCAACAATGAGGTGATAATATTTGAAGAGAGCAACCCTGGCTTGGGTGAGTCTTTATAAAAGCGGGAAAAGATTTCGTGCTCCGATTTAAATTTGTTCAGACCATTTCGGGTTCCCAACCACAAAATGCCATCATTACTTTCTTCAATAGATAAAATGTCATTGTCGCTAAGGCTATTGGCGTCTTCGAATTTTTGACGAAACCTTTTAAAATTGTTGGTTTCTGGTTGAAAGCAATTCAAACCCCCGGTAGTACCCACCCAAAGTTTATTCTGCTGGTCGATCAATAAACAGTTGACCACATTACTGGAAAGGCTCGTGCTGTCGTTGGGTTGAATGACGTAGCGCATAAATCTTCCAGTCTCACTAACCAGGAGATTGAGACCATTATTGGTGCCAATCCATATTCTTCCATGTTGATCTTCTGTAATCGCTGTAATTTTGTTGCTGCTCAGAGCTGCCTTGTCCTCAAACCAGTGATAATAGCTCGT
>JBGTLS010000148.1:0-2243 GCA_041744015.1 Cryomorpha sp.
TTTCATACATTTATGCCAAACCATTCAGAAAATGAAAATTTCTTTTCACGGCGCTGCGCAAAGCGTTACCGGTTCCAAGCACCTGCTGGAAACCAATGATGGGTTAAAAATTTTACTCGATTGCGGGATGTATCAGGGCCGGGATGAAGCCCGCGGAAACCGCAACCGCCGTTTTGGATTTGACCCGGCGGAAGTGGATATGGTGGTGCTCTCTCACGCGCATATCGACCACTCGGGTCTGCTACCGCGCCTGGTGAAAGAAGGATTTTCCGGACCCATTTATTGCACGGAACCTACTTTTGCGCTTTGTCAGATTATGCTCGCTGATTCTGCACATATCCAGCAGAATGATTTCGGCTTTCGCCAAAAACATGCGATCACGGAAGAAACCGACGAGCCACTCTACGACCTCGACGATGTACTGGCCACCATGGCACTTTTTAAAACCTTGCCTTACGACAAATGGGAGGTGCTGAATGATGATGTGACCATGATGTTTACCTATGTCGGTCACATCATCGGGAGCGCCTGCGTAAATCTGCGGGTGAAAGAGGGCCGCAAGACCCACCGCATCGCCTATACGGGGGACATTGGGCGAATGAATCAGAAAATCATCCGCGGATGGGAAGCTTTTCCGCAGGCAGAAATCGTCATCACAGAAAGCACATACGGCGACCGGCTTCACGAAGATATCGGGAGCACCGAGGAACACCTGCGCCGCATCGTGGTCGAAACCTGCGTGGAAAACAAGGGAAAGCTCATCATTCCAGCTTTCAGCCTCGGTCGCACCCAGGAGATTGTGCACGCGCTCGACAAACTGGAAACTGCAGGCAAACTCCCCACCATCAAAGTTTTTGTCGACAGCCCACTCAGCACCAATGCCACCGATATTGTTAAATCATTTCCGGAACACTACAATGAAGAAATCCTGAAATACATGGAGCGCGACAGCAATCCCTTTGGTTTCGCCCAGCTGCATTATATCCGGGATGTGAAGTATTCCAAAATGCTCAACCGGCTGTTGGAACCTTGCATTATTATTTCTGCTTCGGGCATGGTGGAAGCCGGCCGTATTCTGCACCATGTGAGAAACAACATCGAAAATCCGCGAAATACCATCCTCATTGTGGGTTATTGCGAGCCCTCATCCCTCGGAGGTCGGCTGCGCGATGGGGCAGAGGTCATCCGGATTTTTGGTCAGGAACTCAAGGTAAAAGCGCGGGTGGAGGTGATGGATTCTTACAGCGCCCACGGAGATTATCAGGAAATGATCGAATATCTGAAGTGTCAACAACCGCATTTGATCCAGAAATTGTTTTTGGTTCACGGCCGTCCCGATGTGCAACTCGCGTACAAAGGCCACCTGACCCAGGCGGGTTTTCACCACATTGAAATTCCTGAAATGGGGGAGACTTTTGAAGTATAACACCACTGAGCACCGATGATCATCAACCTGATTTCCGGACCCCGAAATATCTCCACCGCGCTGATGTACAGTTTTGCGCAAAGGCCAGATACGCGGGTGATCGACGAACCTTTTTATGGTAATTATTTGTTGCGATACGACCCCGATCATCCGGGGAAAAAAGAGATTATTGCCCAAATGGAAACCGATCTCGATCGAATTGTTGCCGGAATTGCTCAACGGGCAAAACAAGCTGAAGAGGGGGAAGGCCGGAATTTGACTTTCGTCAAAAACATGGGGCACCACCTGTTGGATATGGATACCAGCTTTTTACTTTCATATCTGAATGTATTCCTGATCCGCGATCCCGCTCCCCTCATTGCTTCGCTCGATCAGATATTGCCCGATATCGGGTTGCGGGATGTTGGCCTCAGCCGCCAATCAGAACTTTTTAGCGAATTGTCTGCATCCGGAGTGAAAACGCCCGTTGTGATCGACAGCCATGACGTCTTGAAAGACCCTCCGCGCATGTTGGAAAAGATATGCATTGCCCTGTCTATAACTTTCTCCGATAAAATGCTTTCCTGGAAAAAGGGTGAAATTCACGATCCCGTGCCCTGGGTGGACGCCTGGTACAAAAACGTGTTGAATTCAACCGGTTTCGAAAAACAACCGACCAGCACGCGGCCATTTCCCAAAAGGTACCGCGCGTTGCTGGAATCCTGCATGCCCCATTATGAATTTCTTAAAAGTCACGCTTTAACCCCCTGATCCATGCTCCAAACCTACAATCCGAAAAATGAAAACATCCAGATTTGGGTAGGCGACAGGCTCTATC
>JBGTLS010000149.1:0-25022 GCA_041744015.1 Cryomorpha sp.
CATTATACAGCGAATGTCTTACCGCATCGATCTCCTGGCCAATACATGAATAAATTCCCATACCTGTAATTACAACCCTTTGATTCATTGTTCTGTTTAATGAAGGCCTCCTGTTACAGAAATGACTTCTCCCGTGATATAAGAGGCGGCTGGTGAAGCCAAAAACCCTACCACTTCCGACACTTCTTCCGCTGTGCCAAACCGGCGCATGGGAATGAGGTTCATAAAATCTTTTTCGTTGATGGCTTCGGTCATTTCCGTTTTGATAAATCCCGGAGCTACGGCATTTACTGTGATATTTCTTCTGGCTACTTCCTGGGCGAGCGCTTTGGTGGCACCGATTACCGCAGACTTCGCTGCTGAATAATTGGTCTGCCCCGGCAAGCCTTTCAGGCCGGAGAGAGAAACGACATTGATAATGCGGCCCTGTTTTAATTTGATCATTTCTGGTACCACTTCGCGGGTCACGTTGTAAAATCCGCCGAGGCTTGTATTCAATACGTCATCCCATTCCTCGTCTTTCATCCAGAGAAGCAGGTTATCCTTTTTGATACCGGCATTGTTGACGAGTACGTAAATCGGATTGCCAGAGTTTTCATTTTGCCATTTAGACAATATGGCGCGGGTCTCCTCCCGGTTTGAAACATCGAATTTCAGCAGAGTGGCCGTCACACCACATGCTTCCACCAGGTCTTTGGTTTCGCGTGCAGCCTTTTCGTTGGCGGCATAATTGATTAGAAGATGATAACCTTGCTTGGCGAGAACAATACAAATCGCTCTGCCAATACCGCGGGAACCGCCGGTTACTAAAGCAAATTTCATAAAAATCGAATGGTGGGTTTCGGTCTGGAAAACCTTTGACAAGTTAATGATAAATCTTTCATGGCGCAGACAGCGGCTCAATTTCCAATGGACAGTTGGCCATCATGTAGGTTTTGAGCGTCTTCAGTTGGCTATGTAGAGGTGAATCGGCGCTAAATACTGGTATCCGATCCCGAATCACCTTGTAAGTTTCTCTGCTGGAAGGACACAATCCTTCTGTTTTACCCAGGAAATCCAAAGCCTGAACTATTGCCAGCATCTCGATTGCCAACACCTCAAAGGTGTTTTCAATCACTTTTTTGGCACATAATGCTGCATTGGTGCCCATGCTCACGATGTCCTGGTTGTCATTGTTGTTGGGAATGCTATGCACATACATAGGGTTCGACAGCATTTGATTTTCGGCGGTGGTTGAAGTCGCGGTAAATTGTATTCCCTGCATTCCAAAGTTCAAACCGGGTTTTCCCAGATTGACGAATGGTGGCAGGATATTGTTGAGAGCGGGATTCATCAAAAAGTTTAACTGACGCTCGGCGAGCATGGACAATTTGGTAATAGCGATTTTCAGTTTATCCATTTCAAAGGATACATAATCCCCGTGAAAATTCCCTCCGTGGTACACATTTTTGCTTTCCACATGTACGATGGGATTGTCGTTGGCAGAGTTGATTTCCTCTTCGAGCAAAACCTGGCACTCCTGAACCGTTTCCAAAATAATTCCGCTAATCTGCGGCACACATCGAATGGAATAATATTCCTGCACTTTGTTGTCGATCACACTTTCTGCTCCCAGGCCGGCATAGAGTTGTTGTTCCCGTTTCCGGGAATATTGACCGGCACCGAGATGTTTTCGAATTGTTTTCGCGATTTGCTGCTGACCTTTGTGTTTTTTCGAGGCGTTCAATTCTTCAGAGAAATAATCATCATAGGAACCAATCATTTCGCAAATCATGATTGTGGCCATGGTCGACCATTCGATGGCCCTCTGGGCGTAAATGGCATTGATTGTACCGATCCCGGTCATCACGCTCGTGCCATTCATAATGGCCAGCCCTTCGCGCAAGGTGATTTTCATCGGTGTGATGCCCAATTCCTTAAAAACCTCAACCGTAGGTCTGATTTTCCCTTCATAAACCACCTCGCCTTCGCCAATCATGACCAGAGCGAGATGGGCAAGCTGCACCAGATCCCCACTGGCACCTACGCCTCCGTGTTCGTATATTTCAGGAAAAACATTGTGATTGATCAACGATAATAAAACTTCGATCGCTGAGAAATGCACACCGGAATACCCCAAAGAGAGGGTGTTGAGCCGGGCGATCATTGAGGCCTTTATGTAAATGGGTTCGAGCAGTGCGCCTGCTCCGGAGGCGTGGCTTCTGATCAGGTTGTACTGAAGTTTAATCTGATCAGCCTCACCAATTTTGTGCTGAGCCATGGGCCCAAATCCTGTGTTGATGCCATAGATGATTTTGCCCCGAGCGAAATCTTGAAGAAAATGGAAACTGTCATTGACTTTTTGAATAGAATCCTCGCTGATCGCCACATCTTCATTCCGGAAAACTGCCCTTGAAATATCGTCCAGTTTTAATTCTGCTAAATGAATATTGATCATGGTGCAAGATAAAAATACCCCGGAAATGAATGTTTGAGAATAATGCCGGTTTCGCTGGAATTTCGTCGTGCAAAACAAATCATAATACAGCTATAAAACAAGCGTCGAAATTGACCAAAAAAGGTGCTGACCAGTCCCACAAAATAAAATTGGTATAGAGGGAAATTCCAATAAATTAGGAGCCATCCATAACCTCAAATCCTTGACTTTCTGATCAAAAACATACCGAGACTGTTAAATTTTAACATTTTTATTTATCTTTCTGCGCTCTATAACCAATTTAAAACCATTTCAACCATGCGAAAAGCTGTCTTCATTTTATTTATATTCTCCGCTCTGACTGGATTTTCTCAGGAAACTATCAAATGTTTTTCCACGGAAGTGGAACACCAATTACAGGAACAATTTCCCGAAAGGCTAAGCGATAGCGCATTTGAAGAATGGATACAGGAAAAAATTTCAACAGCTGACGCCAAAACCTATCGCGGTGTTGTGACTTTGCCGATTGTATTTCACGTGCTTCATGCAGGCGAACCTGTGGGTACGGGCAACAATGTTGCGACAGCGCTAATCAACGCTCAACTCGAACAATTGAACGACGACTTCAGACGTAAACCCGGGACTGCTGGATTCAATACAAATCCTGTCGGTGCGGATTTAGAAATAGAATTTTGCATGGCCGTGGTAGATCCTGATGGAAATGTTATGGAAGTTCCAGGAATTAACCGCATCAACACCCCGAGTATAGGTTTGAATTCCCCCGGTTTTAGTATCAACTATCTCGACAACATGGTGAAACCAAACACCATATGGAATCCAGGTGAATATATCAATGTGTGGGTCACCCCGATTAATTTATTCATCTTCACAGTTTTGGGATATGCGCAATTTCCAAGTGCCTCCGGATTGGCAGGTTTAGAAACAGGCACAGGTGGTGCTTTAACAGACGGGGTAGTGATCGCACCGAGAACAGTAGGAGGCGTCAGTCTTCCCAATCCGCTTGAAGGCGTGACAGGTCGTGGGCGTACGTTGACACACGAACTAGGTCATTTCTTTGGTTTGCGTCACATATGGGGTGATGGTGGATGCAATGCAGACGATTATTGTGATGACACCCCAATTTCTAATGGCTCCAGCAGTGGCTGTCAGATTGGAAAGATAACGTGCAACAGCGTTGATATGGTCGAGAACTATATGGATTACAGCGATGATCTATGTATGAATGTTTTTACACAGGACCAGAAAACGCGTGTGGATGCCGTATTGCTGAATAGCCCGAGAAGATCAGAATTATTAAACAGCACTGTTTGTTCCCCTGATATTACTCCTTGTCCGAATCCTTTTCCGCAAGTCACTGACATGGAATCCAATGTCACAGAAAATGGCGTATTTCTCAGTTGGGAGCCAATATCAGGATCTCTTGGCTGTCAGGTCAGAGGTGGAACTCTACAAACCGGTTTTGTTCAAACTTTCAATATATTTCAAGCTGAGGCTTTTGAATTTTTCGTGCCCGCTTCAGCCCTTAATTCAGGAACTACCTATCAATGGCAGGTGAGATGTGGGTGTTCTCTAAATCCTCCGATTGGTGGTCCCTGGTCGGCCACTTCTTTCTTCTCTTTTGGTGAAGCCAAATCGGGAGGTATGCAAAACAGCGACATTCCCGCTTTGGCGACCATTTTTCCAAATCCGGCAGATCAGTTTGTTTACGTGACCACCACCATCCATGTGCCACTGATCGAAATATTTGATGCGACAGGTCGGCAGATGGAGATTCGAAAAATAAATGAGGGAGAGGGATTGCTCGTCCGGTTTGAAACTAAAAACTGGCCGGCAGGAATTTATTTTGTGAAAACCCACTTTCGTGAAGGGCCGGTCACAACCAAACTCATTTTGGAATAGTGCTGATTTAATTCCAGCGCTGTAGCGCATATATTGACGGGGTCAGTTGGACGTTGGTGTGAGAAAATGCACTTGCAGATTTTCCACCAATTCCACCATCCTGTTTCTCAACGCATCTGGTGTTACAATCCGGCAGTTGTCTCCAAAGCTGATCAGCCAGCGAGGGAAGTCCTCGTCACAATCGTAAACGAGAAAGTCCATTTCGATCCATTCGCCTTTTTCGCGCTCCGCCTGAAAGCCAAAATATCTCCGTCCGCTCTGGATGTATCGGGCAATTTTCTTAGTGACCATGATCGTAGCGGAAATTTTCTCAATTCCTTCTTCGCTCCGGGTTCTGAGCTGGGCCATGCTTACGTGCTCGCGGTCGAAATGTGCATCTGTGCGCACAATATCGTGAATACGGTCCATGCGAAATTGTCGGTAGTCCTGTCTCAATTGACAATATGCCATCGCGTACCAGTAATTGTTCTCATAAAACAACCCAACCGGCTCAATTACCCTGGCCGAGGGGGTTGTCGATTCGAATGCCTGATAATTGAGACGGATACATTGTTTGTCTGCGATGGCCTGAAGGATGATTTCAAGCGCATCGGGAACCTTTTTGTTAAACGGTTCGTGGTTGTTTTTTATATCGATGGTTGACTCCAGAGCGGCGACCATGTCCTGTTCGGTGTCCTTCAATACGGCTTTCAATTTGTACATGGCCGAATTGAAGTGTTTTTGCAAGTTGGCATCTCCAAAGCTTTCCATCAACTTCTCGCCGGCCACAAAACTCATGGCTTCCTCGCGGGAAAACATCACCGGCGGAAGGCGGTATCCATCCACCAGCGAATATCCAGTTCCCGCTTCTCCAATAATGGGTACACCTGCCTCTTCGAGCGTGCGGATATCGCGGTATATCGTGCGCAGGCTTACGTCAAACCGGTTGGCCATATCGCTTGCCCGCACCACTTTTCGCGATTGCAGCTGAATGAGTATGGATACGATGCGGTCGAAGCGGTTCATAGATTAGGCGTTGTGCAACGAAAGTAAGACAGCCGGATTAAAATTTGCGATTTAATTAGTCAGACTTTCGTCAAAAAAAGATCGGAACAGCAAAAAGTATCATGCCCAAAATAAAAACTACCGTAAGCATATGCACCGCCGGATGCTTCATCCGGAAAAATACAAATTGTTCGACCGTCCTCCCCAACCAAAATAACGAAAAGCCGGCCATAAAAGCCTTTCCCATCGCAGTTGAAATCATTTCATCAGGAAAGACAAAACACATTAGGGCCGCAAAAAGAAAAACATAAATAAGACGAAGGTTGAGAATTTGCATGATGGCGCGGTTTTCCGGGCGGAGTCTGGCGAGGTCTTTTTTCCAACCAAATATGTTCCAGAACATCAGGTGGAATATGGCGAAGGCGAGGGAGTAGAAACCGCATATGAGGACGATGGTTGACATTTTCAATTATCCAATTCAGTTATTGTACTTTAATGGTCATCAAGTACAATAAGACGATACACTATTATACTTTTCACGCCTAAAAATACAATACGGCCATTGATTATTATACTTTACTCCAATAAGGAACTTTCATTAAAATCATTATCACGCCCTATTTTGAGCCGTATTTTCACTTTCGGTGAGCTGTAAATGCAAACATTATGGGTTTACCAGTACTTTTGAAACGAACATCGAATACCCCAAAGCACATTCATTATATTTGACAGTCCCGAAATATTACATGAATTTTGCAGGTAGAAACGCATAACAACATAGCAAGGCAGCAATGAACGACTTAGACAATACCGCAGCCATTATCAGGGAATTTGAACCTTTAATAGAAAAGTTATCTGTCAATGAGCTGGCCGTTGTAAACAGAATGGTGGTCGAACGGATGCGGTTGATTCAAAAAGCAGGCGCACTTTTTTCAATGTCAAAATTCAGTATTGGCGAGCGTGTAGCCTGGGATGATAGCGATGGCTTGGTTCATGTTGGAATCATCATCCGGCTGAATCGCAAGACGATTTCTGTTAAAACCGGTGACAAGCAATATTGGAATGTATCACCGCAACTTCTGAGAAAAGACAATGGGCAATGATGGTCGCAGATAAGCTGCTGCAGTTAAATGGAATCTGAAGTTTCTGGCAAATGAATACTGAGTGTACTTAAGGACAAACGGGAGCCGACACGGAAGGCAGTGATGCTGGACAAGGTACACTGCAATGACGGGCATAATTCTCCATCTCATTGCACAGGGTGTGCCTGTCCCCGAAGGATATACGCATGCTGAGCCATGGTTTCAACCAGGCTCACCGAGCCAAACTGTATCTCACTCCTGTTATCAAAATCCATTGGCTCACCACCCGGGCATTTTAAATTTCATGGTCACCTCCCCGGTGGTTTTGTCCACTTCTATTTTGTTTCCTTCCAAACCAACGTCTTTGCCCGTGGCCATTTTGATCATCCCCGAAAGAAAATCCAGGCCCTGGTTCATGACTTTTTCCAT
Source organism: Cryomorpha sp. (assembly GCA_041744015.1). Taxonomy (GTDB): domain Bacteria; phylum Bacteroidota; class Bacteroidia; order Flavobacteriales_D; family Cryomorphaceae; genus JBBQZU01. The sequence goes on from JBGTLS010000149.1 coordinate 6,832, forward strand.
TTGCATCATTTCTTCTTTTTGAACATCTCCTGACCCATTTTGCGATACTATGGCTTCGCTTTCCTGCTCCTGCACAACACTTTCCAGAGAAACCTGCTCCGGCACTTCAGCGCTTTCGTCTGTTTCTACTATTTCTGCTGGAATCTCTGTGTATCCATTGATTACTTCTTCAATTTCCAGTAGGAACTGTGAGCGTCCCGATGCAGAAAAATCCACAAAATCAAGGCTGTTGTTTTCATTGAGCACACCATCAAAAAGGTTTTGTTTCAATGTAAGGCCCGATGCAATTCTCATCTCAAACGAATCTTTTGTAATGAGATTGATCACCGTCAGGTGTTTGTTCCGCTGGCCCAATCGATCGATTCGACCGATGCGCTGGTTCTTTTTTGCCGGATTCCAGGGCAACTCAAAATTGATGACGGTATCGGCCACCTGGAGATTAAGTCCTGAACCCCCTGCTTCACTGGAAAGGAAAACCTTACAGTCCGGATCCTGCTCAAATTTTTCCACGAGTTTTCCGCGGTTTTTTACAGAAACCTTCCCACTCAGCGTCACGTGGCCAATGCCTTCTTCCCGCAGCATTTTGCCGATAAGGCTGAGCATGGTGACCCATTCTGAAAAAATGATAATCTTGGCTGGTTGATCTTTTACATTCAGTTTTTCACGCAGGATGTAGCGCAGTTCATGCAGTTTTGGTGAGACGTTGGTCTCTTTATCGATCAAAAACGTGCTGTCGCAAACCATGCGCATATTGTTGAGCAGCAGCATCAACCGCTGCTGATCAAAAGGAGTGAGAAATTTTTTGCTGAGAATTTTTGCAATGCCGTTGGCAAAATTCGCATGCATGGCCGCCTGATCGGGATCGAGCGAAACGGGTACATTCATCTCTGTCACATCAGGCAAATCCTTCAGTACCGTCCTTTTCTCGCGGCGGATAAGGATGGGTTTCATTCTTTCATGAAGCTGCTGAAGATTATAATATCCCGTGATTTTCATTTGTGAGTCTGTATCGAAATAGCAATGTTGCTGCGAAAATTCCCACAAAGGGGAGAGAAAATACGGGTCTACGAAATCCACAATGGAATACAGGTCGATCAGTTTGTTTTCGATCGGGGTACCGGTAATCACCAATGCGTGCTTACGTTTTATCTTTTTGACATGTTGGGCCGTGATGGTATTGAAATTCTTGATGCGCTGGGCCTCATCGAGAATAACAAAATCTGGTGCCATGCGATTGATATCCCGCAGGTCGCGCAATATTGTTTCGTAATTCACTATCACGAAATAAGCTTCTGTCGTTTTGTAGATTAATGCGCGTTCTTCCGGAAATCCTTCCACGACCACAGCTTTTTCAGAACTGAACTTTTCAATCTCTTTTTTCCATTGCTCTTTGAGCGAAGCGGGACAGACAATAAGGGTGCGCTTGAATCCGAACAATTTCTTTTTCAACACTGCCGTGCAAATGGCCTGGATCGTTTTCCCAAGTCCCATTTCATCGGCTATTATGGCACCTTCGCGATAAGTAGCAAAGCGAACACCTTCCTCCTGATAGGCAAATAATTTTGCAGGAAACTGCGAAAAATCAAGTGGCTCATTTTCGCTTACTACATTCAGTAATTCAGCGTCCCAGGCTCTTTTTACTTTCTCTTCCACTTCTGGCCTCACCAATATTTGGGTATGAGTACCAGACGCATTGATAAAATTCAGAAATCCTTTTATTTCTTCATTTGCAATGTATTTGGAATCACCAAAATACCTGTCGATGAGCGCTTTAATTTCCGACTTCAATGGATGCGGGTAGTGCCATGTGATGCGGTATTCGTTCAGGGGATCGCAGTAAATCTCTACAAATGGATATTGCAGATCCATTGCAGCCATGCGTTGGGGATCTGCCTTAAGTTTTTCGAAAGCATACATCAGGTGTTTTGTCGTACCCAATTTATTGGTTTTCAAATCTGGATTGTCGATGTATCCGGTTTCGTTTTCAAAGTCGCGAAGCGTAATCTTGTATTTCACCCCGCGATCATTGTATAAGGTGTGCTCCCCAAAAATATTATCGGCAAATTCAATGCGGTATTCTGCTTTGGCTGCGCGATCCCGCCTTTCGTCCATCACCCGCTTTATCATTCCTTCGCGCGTGTACGCACGTCCTTCCGCTATTTCGCGGGGAGTGGTTCGTTCATTTTCTTCGATTACCTGCATCAGCGCAGCCACCCCGTGGGCGTCCCAGGGCATGAACTTTTTTCCATGCGCATATTCCACATTCTCCTGGTCGGTGGTAATGCGAACCACTATTTCACCTTCTTTATCTTCGATCAGCACTTCAAAAAACACCCCCGAATGACTCAATATCTGACAGTCGCCCTGAATGTATAGCGAATTTCCCTTTCGGAAATCAAGTGTCGGTATATCGGCTTTTACTTCGCGCAGCTTTTCTTTGAATACGTCCATCATGGTGTTATATATTTCGGTACGGGTTGGGGCACAAAAATATCGAAATTGACACCAATCAATTGTCCGGTTTTCAAAGAATCACCTGTAGTTTTCAACCGGAAATTATAGAACCGCCAATCTCAGGTGGTTAAAAGAAATCAATCAATTGCTCAGATTACAAGTCGCAAGGAAGCCAATGTGAAACAGATAAATTTTGTCAGTTTATTTCGGGTCATCAATTGTTGTCCGTCTTTTGCGTCATCGACTGCTATTGCCATTTTTCAAAAAGTCAAAAGCCCCCTTCCGCAGGTTGATTCCGTATTCCAGCCAGGCTTTGAGACAAGCCAGAAAATTGGCCCAGCCTTCGGTATTTCCTTTGATGAATTTCAGGGCTTTATCGGCATCGGGCTGCTCCCCCTTTTCGGAAATGCGCACTACGGTTGTGCTTGCCTCTCTACCCAGACTCAATTTAATTTCCACGAGATATTCCGCCCCGTCAACATACCAGTAAAAATGAATCAATTCATTGGGAATAATTTCACCTACCCGTACAAGATTTTCGCCTTCAAATTCAGGAAATTCCCAAAAGAGTTGTGCTCCTGGTTCCATCCTTCCGGAACTTTTTGAAATGAAGTAATTCGTCATTTGGGCCGGATCGACAATGGCTTCAAATACCTCGTGCCGGGATTTGCCAATTTGGATGGATGCGTTGACTTCTGATGGTTTCATGTACAAATATTAAAGATTAAGGTAGAGACTTTACATCTGATTTGAGCGCCTGTTCCAGCCGGTCAAGATTGGCATTCCAAACATCCATAACCTGCGCCGCTTCCCAACCGATCATCGCAGTTTTGCGGGTGGTGCCCCAACGGTATCCGCCGAGCAAGCCGCCAGATTGAATCACGCGGTGGCAGGGGATCAGATAGGCGATGGGGTTTTTCCCAATGGCTGTTCCCACAGCGCGTGATGCTTTGGGGGTTTCGATTTCATTTGCCAAAGCGCCATATGTCGAGAGCCTTCCCATGGGAATTTTGAGCAGGGCTTCCCAAACTTTGAGTTGAAAGGGTGTGCCCTTGAGATGAAGTGACAAAGTTTCGGTTGGCATTTCCCTACGGGCTCCGTTGTTGTTTGAAAAAACGCCGAGAGCCAGGTCGTGCAAGGCTGAACTGCCTTTTACAATCGTCGCATTCGGGAAATGTGAACACAAATCTGACATGGCTTCTATTTCACTTTCGGCGAAAGCCATAAAACAAATACCGCGTGCCGTGGATGCGATGCCAATTTTTCCAAAAGGGCTGTCGCCAAAAGAGAAAAGGATGGAAAGATCTGCACCGCCATTTTTATACTCACCGGGGGTCATGCCTTCGATATTCACAAAGAGGTCGTGGAGGCGGCCAGTACCAGAAAGGCCTGTTTCGTGGGCAGCATCAAACAAAGTGGACTGCGGCTCACGGAGGATGGATTTGGCGTGTTCGATGCTGATGTACTGAAGAAATTTTTTGGGGCTCACCCCGGCCCAGTCGGTAAAGAGCCGCTGAAAGTGGTAGGGACTCAGGTGGACGTGTGCGGCTACTTCATCGAGCGATGGCTGTGCGCGAAAATTCCGGCCGATGAAGTGGATTGCGTGCGCGATGCGATCGAAATGATATTCTGAAGGATTCATTAAAGCAAATGTAGGGAAGGGAAAGGAAGGGTGAAACCCGAATCTTGCTGTCAGCAAAATGGAACAAACCGGATCAGGGGCGTTTCATTTTTGAGAATACTTCATCATCATAATCTACAAAAATGTCAATTGCATCTTATTCAATAATGTACGCAAAAAACCGTGCAAATTGAAACACAGACTTTCAATTTGCACGGTTCTTTAAGTAATTCTCTTGATTTCAGCTTTATAAATTTGCCAAATTAGCCTTGTTTTGTTCCCACCGCCCAGGTATTTCCCTCATAATCTATAAACATCCCGCGTAAATCGGGATCGTCTTTTTGTATGGGCTCCTGAAGACCTGTACAACCCAGTTCCACCGCTTTTTTATAGGTTGCGATGGCGTCGGGAACATAGACATGCATCATAAATTTACTTGCAGGATAGTCCGGTGTAGCTTGCGACAGCATAATGACGGAATCGTCGATCCTCAGTTCAGCATGAACGAGTCCAGCCCCGGGACGGGTGTATCTGCTCAGTTCTTTGGCTCCAAACAAATCGCTGAGTAATTTGACCCAACGCTCAGCGTCGGAAACCATAAAGTAAGGTGATACAGAATTGTAATTTTCCGGTTTATATGAATTACTCATGATGCATCATTTTAGGTGACTTCCTTCAAAGAAATACTTTTTTTTTCAGTCTGGCATTTCCAGAATGTTAAAACCTGTTTTCTCAATGGCGTTCAAAATACCACTCATTAAATATGATTCGGATACAACACGAAGTACTTTATCGCAATCTTCTAAATCCACACTCCACGATTTAATTTCAGGAATGGAATTTAAAGCAGGAGAAATTTTCTGCACATCATCAAGGGTTTGCAGTGATGTGCAGAAAATTAGAATCTGATCTTCCATAACGGCCAGCATTGCCGTTGCGGTATTGACTGTTGGCAATTTATATGATTGGAATTCCATAAATTTCAAAATGTGTTAACTGCGGCGTCCATCATATAAATTCATTGATTTACCGTTCCCAAAAAAATGGCGGCTCGATGCCCAGTGCGCGGAGATAGACATATGCCTGGCCCCGGTGGTGAATTTCATTGTCCACAAAATACTGCAGATGAGAATGAATCTGACCCTCGTAAACCCCAAAGGCTGTCTCTTCTAACTGAAAGCGCTCATCGCTTATGGTTGGCCAGATTTTATTGATCTCTTCGGTCGACCAATCCCAGATCGCAAGCAATTTTGCTTTTGTGTCCGCTCCTTTGATATCAATCCCGGGAGCGATATTTCCAAATTCATTCCATTCACCAGTGCCCATTCCCTTCGCTCCCGGATAAGCTATTTCCAACATTTCTTTCACCAATTCGGCAAAAGTGCGCATGCCGCCAATTGAAAAAGTAAACATTTGGTCTTCCGGAAATTTTTCGATCACGCGGCGAGTCAGGTTTCGGTGACCTTGCCAGTGTTCGAGAAGTTGAGCGGATGTAATGGGTTGCGCAACTGCTTCTGATACTTTCGTTTCTTGTGTCATGATTTAATTATTTTGGTTTGTGGGTACCAAAGTAGAGTCGGTTGGTGACAACCCTATGTCAACAGAAATTCCGTGAATTTGGAAAATGAAGCAACACAACTTCACGCATCGCATGTCCTGATTCGAATGACATATAGCGATTGATCACACTGAGAAAGCGTGATAGACGAAGGTTTTTCAAAGGATCCGATTCCCTTATGTGGTAATCGGCAGATTGCATTTTTTTACAATTTCATCTGCGATGCGCACCTGACCATTGTTGCGGAAAGCTCCTGCCAAACGGTCGGCAATGGTCGATCGCCCGGTGACCCGTAACAAAGGCTATATCCCGGATGCAGCAATAAGAAGGTAATCAAAACTCACACGTCAATGGCGCGCGGGGAAATGGAATCACATCCCGGATATTCGTCATGCCGGTAACAAACATTACCAGGCGCTCAAATCCAAGACCGAAACCAGCGTGTTTGCAGGTTCCAAACTTTCGCGTTTCAAGATACCACCAAACGTGTTCTTCTTCTATACCCATCTCTCTACAGCGACGGGTCAGAACTTCGAGTCGCTCTTCACGCTGAGATCCACCGGTGATTTCCCCCACGCCGGGAAATAAGACATCCATAGCAGCCACCGTTTTCTGGTCGTCGTTGAGACGCATGTAAAATGCTTTGAAAGACGCCGGATAATCCGTGATAATTACGGGTTTGTTAAAATGTTTTTCCACCAGATAGCGCTCATGCTCGCTTTGCAGGTCTGTGCCCCACTCCACCGGAAATTTGAATTTTTTCTTCTTAAAAGGAGCTGAATTCCGGAGAATTTCCACGGCGTCCGTATAGGTGACACGCTCAAAACTGTTTTGGGTAACGAACTGCAATCTGTCGAGCAATCCGAGCGCATGGCGTTGATCCTGCGGTTTTGACTTTTCTTCCTCTGCCTCCCGCTGAGCAAGGAATGCCAGATCGTCGGCACAATGATCGATGGCATATTTGACCAGATATTGCAGGAAATCTTCCACCAGATCCATATTGTCTTTCAGATCGGCAAAAGCCACTTCGGGCTCAATCATCCAAAACTCGGCCAGGTGGCGTGACGTATTGGAATTTTCAGCACGAAAGGTGGGCCCGAAGGTATATACTTTTCGCAGTCCCATAGCCGCCAATTCGGCTTCGAGCTGTCCTGAAACAGTTAGATTGGCTTCTTTACCAAAGAAATCTTCAGAAACATCGACTTTCCCCTCTTTGGTTTTGGGAACATTGTTGAGATCAAAGGTTGTAACACGAAACATCTCTCCCGCCCCTTCAGCATCGCTCCCGGTAATGATCGGGCTGTGAATATTGAAAAATCCACGCTCATTGAAGTAGTGGTGGATAGCGTAACTCAAGGCATGGCGCACCCGGAATACAGCACCGAAAGTATTTGTCCGAAAACGCAAATGAGCTTTCTCCCGCAAAAATTCAAGGCTGTGTTTTTTAGGCTGGAGTGGATACAATTCAGGGTCGGAATCGCCAAGTATCTCTAGCGCCTGAACCTGAATTTCTACATTCTGACCAGCGCCCTGAGAACTTTCCAGAGTGCCAATAATTTGAATGGCAGCACCCGTGGTGATACGCTTCAAAATGATATCATCAAAGTTTTCAAAATCTACCACAGCCTGAATGGTTTTGATGGTGGTACCGTCACTCAACGCAATAAACCGGTTGCTGCGGAAGGTGCGCACCCACCCGGCTATTTCCACTTGTTGACCCTGCGGCTCTGTCGAGAGCAAATCTTTGATGGTAACTTTCATAAGGCTTTTGTTTCGGGGTACAAAAGAACAAACTTTTCCCGGTACGGCAGATGATTCCTGATTATGAACCTCAAACTCATTATAGGAAACTTTTTTTGTGTAAAACGTTTCCACTGTGTAAAACGTTTTTTACTTTTGCCACCATGTCTGAAGAAAACACAGTCAACGAAAAATTAGAATCCTTGGTACCACAAGTGATATCGATCTTTATGACGTATGGAATCAAGAGTGTTACAATGGACGACATTGCCCGGCACTTGCGCATGTCGAAAAAAACACTCTACCAATACGTGACGGACAAGCACGATCTGGTGGAGAAATGCATGAAGTATGACTGTGCTCTTCACGACACAGGCATACGACACATCACATCCGGGAATTACAACGCCATTGAAGAGAACATTGAGATCAGCAAATTTATCATGCAACAACTCAAAGGAATCCATCCATCCATATTTTACGATATGGAAAAATACTACCCGCGCGCCTGGGCCTTGATGCAGGACACCCGGGAAGGACTGGCTGCCGAAGTCATAAGGGCCAATATCACCAAAGGAATGTCAGAAGGCTATTTTCGCCCGGATATCCATGTGGAAATCATGACGCGACTTTGGATTGCCCGCATGAATGTAATCTTCGATCCCCGGCATTTTCCCATGCAGGAATTTAACATCACCGAAGTATATGCACAGATGTTTACCCATCAGATTCGGGGTCTTGCTACAGAAAAAGGATTAAAATATTTCGAAAAAATTCAAAACAACCCTATCAATACCAAGCATCCATGATAAAGCAGATAACGCTGGCTATCGCTGTTATGGCCACAGCAGCTCTGAGTGCACAGCCGCTCACTTTGAGCTTAAAGGAAGCGCAGGAACTCGCCATGGACAGCAGTTATGCCATGCGCAATGCGGTGTATGACATCCAAAATGCAGAGAAAGAAGTAAAGGAAGTATTGGCCATTGGTTTGCCCCAGGTAAATGCCGGAGCCGAATACAATCAGTTTCTTCAGATTCCTGTGCAGCTGATACCGGCAGAATTTTTTGGGGGCGAGCCGGGCGATTTTGCAGAAGTACAGTTTGGGGTGGAGTACAACCTGACCGGTTCTATTACCGCATCCCAATTGATCTTCGACGGAACATATCTCGTGGGTCTGAAAGCTTCAAAAACCTATCTCGAGCTTTCGCGAAACGCCAAAACCAAAACAGCAACAGAAGTCCGCGTAGCAGTCGCACAGGCCTATTATACCGCTCTGGTAGCAGAGGAAAATCTGCGCATCCTGCAGGAAAATTTAAAAAGTGTGGCCAAGACGCTGTCTGATACGGAAGCACTGTACCAATCTGGTTTAACGGAAGAGCAGGATGTAGATCAGATCACCCTGAACCGCAATCAGATTCAAATCAATATTGACAACACAGAAAAGTATTTGACCGTGGCAAAACAAATGCTCAATTACACCATGGGTATTTCCCTGGAAAGGGAAATTGTACTTACAGACCAAATTGACAATCTGGTGGAGATGAACAACAATTCCGAATATCTGATGTCGGAGCCGAACCTGAATACCCACCCGGATATGCTAATTGCACGCACAAATCTTATGGTTCAAAATCACATGCTCAAAGGCGATCAGGCAGCGTACTATCCCAGTCTGAACCTGTTTCTTACACACCGACAAAATGCCCAACGCGACCGTTTCAATTTTACAGAAACTGGTGAACCCTGGTTTCCATCCACTATTTTGGGAGTAAATCTTACAATACCCATATTCAGCAGTTTTCAAAAAAATTACAAAGTGCAGCGGGCCAGAATTGAAATTGACCGCGCTGAGATGAACCTGGCTCAAACCCAGGAAAATCTGGCCCTGGGAGTCACAAGGGCCCGGAGCGAATACGAAAATGCGCTCAAGACCTGGAATAATCAGAAAGAAAGCATGGCCCTGGCCAAAAAAATTAGCGACCGTACCCGGATTAAATACACGGAAGGAATTTCATCGAGTTTCGAACTCAACGTCTCCGAAACCCAACTGCTCAATGAACAAAGCAGGTACATCAATGCGGCCCTTCAACTACTCACAGCCAAACAAGAACTGGACAAAGCACTCAATACATTATAATCAGCATGAAAAACAAACAGACAAATTACAGGCACACATTCACGGCGGGAGTTTTACTCATGCTCATTTTTGCCATGGCTTCCTGCGAAAACAAGGAAGTCGGTACGCTGGAAGAGCTCAGAATGGAACGGGATTCATTAAAAACAGTGCGCGAGACTGCCGACCATCGGATTTCTACATTGGATTCTCTAATTGCAGAATTAGATTCAACGGCCGAACGCATCCTGATCACAACATTTGCTACAGACACCAATACCTTCAGACATTTCTTTGAAGTGTATGGCAATGTGGAATCAGACCGCACAGCCAATCTCATTGCAGATAATCCCGGCATGGTTCGTCAGATTCATGTAAGCGAAGGTCAGGACGTAAAACGCGGACAACTGCTGGTAAGTCTCGATGCAGAAGTATTTGATCGCAACCTTGCTGAACTTCAGACTTCATTGGAACTGGCCACAACTTTATTCGAAAAGCAGAAGCGCTTGTGGGATCAGAATATCGGTAGTGAAGTGCAATTTCTGGAGGCCAAAAACAGGAAAGAAGGACTGGAAAATTCCATTGCTACCTTGCAGGAGCAAAAGGGAAGATCAAATATCCGGGCTCCTTTCGACGGCGTAGTGGACAAGATATTTCTTAAACTCGGTGAAATGGCCGGAATGCAAACGCCTGTGGCCCGGGTGGTGAACCTCGACGAAATGTATATCAATGCAGATGTTTCGGAGCGCTATCTGGGAAAAATTAAACAAGGCGACAAGGTGCAGATCATTGTGAATCGGAATGATACGATTGACAGCGAAATATCCCGCACCGGAAATTACATCAATGCCAACAACAGATCTTTTGAAGTTCGGATTTCAATCTCAGATAAAGTGCAATCGATCAAACCCAACTCCCTGGTAGTGGTGAAAATAAATGACCACACCCAGGATGATGCCATCACGGTGCCTTCCTCACTCATCATGCAGGATGGACAAGGCAGAGATTACATTTTCGTTGTGCAAAAAGATCACAACCAGCGCGAAGTTGCCAAAAAAAGACTGATAAAATCAGGCATGAGTTATCAGGGTAAAACAGTAATCGCGGAGGGAGTGAATGGAAATGAAAGAATAATTGACAAAGGTTCCCGCAGCGTGCGTGACGGGGATTTGGTTCAGGAAATGAATAGCTGATCAGATAAAAATCATGGCTCAGAAACTATTAAAAAAAGGCGATAAAGGCTACAAGGAATTTGGGCTTTCTGCGCTATCAGTCGACAATAAAACGACCGTATTTGTGCTTGCCATCATCATCTTTATTGGTGGTCTGGCGGCGTATAATGCGATGCCCAAGGAGAGTTTTCCGGACATTGTAACCCCCGAGATTTATGTCAGCACGGCCTATCCAGGCAACTCGCCGCTGGATATTGAAAAGCTGATCACCCGGCCATTTGAAAAGGAAATAAACGCCATTTCTGGTGTAGATGAAATCAACAGCACCAGTGCCCAGGGTTTTTCATCTATCCAGGTGAAGTTCAATTTTGACGTCACGCCTTCTGAAGCGCTGCGCAAAGTGAAGGACAAAATCGATATTGCAAAAAGTGACCGGGATTTCCCAAGTGACCTACCTGCAGATCCAAACGTGTTTGAAATGAACATTTCGGAGTTGATCCCGATTATGAATATAAATCTCTCGGGCGACTATTCTATTGATCAATTAAAGGAATACGCCGAGTATCTTGAAGATGAGATCGAAGACCTTTCAGAAATCACCAAAGTGGAAATCCGCGGGGTGATGGACAAGGAGATCAAAATCGATGTCGACCTGTTGGCCATGGAAGCCATGGAAATCAGTTTTGAGGATATTGGCAACGCCATTTCTGCTGAAAACACCACCATTTCTGGTGGTGACTTACTCGTGGATGAATTCCGTCGTAACGTCCGCATCATTGGTGAATTCAGAAATACAACGGAGATTGAAAATGTGATCGTAAAACGCGAGAATCAGGAAGTGGTTTACCTGAAAAATATAGCTCAGGTATCTTTTGGAGAAAAGGAGAAAGAGAGTTACGCCCGGGAATACCAAAAACCTGTGGTAATGCTCGACATCATGAAGCGGGCCGGAGAAAATCTGATTGATGTGTCGGACAAGATCAATGCGATCGTTACAGAAGCTCAGGCAAATGTATTCCCGGACGATCTCCAACTCACCCTCACCAACGATACGAGCGATGACACCAAAACACAGGTGGACGAACTCGAAAACAGCATTCTCTTTGGGGTATTACTCGTAGTAGGAGTCCTGCTCTTTTTCCTCGGTTTCCGGAATGCTCTCTTTGTGGGGATAGCCATACCGCTTTCGATGTTGATGAGCTTTTTGATTCTTGGAGCATTTGGCGTAAGTCTGAACGTGATCGTACTTTTCGCGCTTGTTCTGGCCCTGGGAATGTTGGTGGACAATGGAATTGTAGTTGTTGAGAATGTGTATCGTCTCCGGGAGCAGGGCTACAGCCCCATCGTGGCTGCCAAACTCGGGGTCGGTGAAGTTGCAGTTCCCATCATCGCATCTACAGCCACCACCCTGGCGGCCTTCTTACCATTGGCTTTCTGGCCTGGGATTATGGGCGAATTCATGTTTTATCTTCCCATTACTTTGATCATCGTACTGAGCTCTTCATTATTTGTCGCGCTGGTTATCAATCCGGTTTTGGCGGCATTGTACATGAAAGTGGAAGTAGATAAGCCAGATAAGCGAAATACGCTGCGAAAAGCGCTCATATTCATTACCATTGGAGTCATTCTCGACATTGCCGGCCTGGCTGCGGATATGAAATTGTTGGTTACACTTGGAAACCTTACAATTGTTCTGGGTCTGTTCTATATTCTCAAAGTTTATCTGTTTGCACCGGGAACCAATAAATTGCAAACGAACTGGCTGCCGAGACTTGAAGCGAGTTATCAGCGCTTTCTCTCCTATGCCCTCGCGGGAAAAAGGCCATATGGATTTTTAGCTGGAACTTTTGGCTTGCTTATCCTGGCTGTAGTGCTGCTGATATTCTTTCCACCGAAAGTGGAATTTTTTCCCATCAATGAGCCTCAATACATTAATGTTTTTGTGGAAAACCCAATCGGTACAGATATTGAAGAAACCAACCGAATCACCAGGGATCTTGAAGCCAAAGTGATTCAGACCGTCAGCAAATATTTTGATGAAGACGCGCAAAATCACGAATCTTTTCTTATCAAATCGGTGATTGGTCAGGTGGGTGAAGGTGCAAGCGACCCGATGCAGGGACAGGCCGCGGGTAATACTCCACACAAAAGCCGCATCACTGTGCAGTTTGCAAAATTCCAGGAGCGCCAGGGCATCAGCACCAGCGAAGTACAGGAGGAAGTAAGAGAAGCACTTCGGGGATACCCGGGAACTCAAATTACGGTGAGCAAAAATGAAGCTGGTCCGCCGCAGGGGGCACCAATCAACATCGAAATTCGTGGTGAAGACTATGATCAGGTCATGCAAAATGCGGTGGATTTCCGCAATTATATCAACGATCAGAACATTGCCGGAATCGAAGAACTTAAACTCGACGTCGAGCTGGGTAAACCGGAAATGCCTATCATGGTGGACCGCGCGAAAGCTCGCCGGCTAAACCTTTCAACTTATCAAATCGGTGATGCCATGCGCACCGCCCTTTTCGGAAAAGAAGTAAGCACATACAAAGATGGGGAAGACGACTACCCCATCAACATCAGGTTGATGAAACACTACCGCGACAACGAAGATGCGCTGATGAATATGCGTCTCACATTCAGAGATCAGGCCACCGGAAAAATTCAGCAAGTACCGATTTCTTCGGTCGCCACAGCCGAAAAAGCCAGCACTTTTAGTGCTGTAAAGCGCAAGGATCTTGACAGAGTAATTACCATCTCCAGCAATGTGCTAACGGATTACAATGCGAATGAACTGGTGGCCCGGCTCAAAGTCCTGGCCAATGATTTCGACTTTGACAGGGGGATTGAAGCGCGATTTACAGGTCAACAAGAAGAGCAGGCAAAGGAATTTGCATTTTTGAGTACAGCATTGGCTATGGCGCTTTTTCTCATTATCCTGATTATCACAGCGCAGTTCAATTCCATTTCAACACCCTTCATTATTGCATTTGCAGTGTTCTTCAGTCTTATCGGCGTACTGCTCGGCCTTGTGGTTTTCCGAATGGACTTCGTAATCGTTATGTCAATGATCGGTATCATTTCCCTCGCGGGAATTATCGTAAACAATGCCATCGTATTGATCGACTATACCAACCTGATTCGCACACGCAAAAGGGACGAACAAAATCTGGATGACGATGATAAGCTGGAATTCAATGATACGGTATATGCTATTATCGAAGGTGGAAAAACCCGTTTAAGACCTGTCCTACTCACCGCAATCACGACGATACTGGGACTGATTCCCCTGGCCATTGGACTCAATATCAATTTCTTCACCTTGTTAAGCAGTTTCGATCCTCAAATCTATGTAGGTGGTGACAATGTGATGTTTTGGGGACCAATCGCATGGACCATCATTTATGGTCTGGCCTTCGCTACTTTCCTCACACTTGTCATTGTTCCCGTGATGTATCTTATCCTGGCGAAACTCAAGTACCGAATGGTTTATAAAAAGGACGTTCAGTACGAGATCAAATTTTAAAATTCTATGTTTCACTGCACCTGAAAAGGTTTGCGGTGAAACATGTTTTTATCGCTGCGTTCATCCCGTCAGCCCTCACGGCAAATATACCGGCCTGCTTTCGCAACTTTTATTTTCTACCTTTGTTAAGTGTGCATTAACAAGGTAATATAGATGGATTCATACAAAGCCGGGCGTCTGCTCGATCAGATCGAAATTCCAGCCGATCTTCGAAAAAAAATCAAAGAAACGGACCTGACTGAATTGTGTGATGAGTTGCGCGATTTTATCGTTGATGTCGTTTCTACAAAAGGGGGTCATTTTGGCGCCAGCCTTGGCGTAGTAGAACTTACCGTGGCCCTTCATTACGTTTTTAACACGCCCTACGATCAGCTCGTTTGGGACGTTGGCCATCAGGCTTACGGACACAAAATTCTTACCGGTCGCCGGAAAAATTTTCACACCAACCGAAAATATAAAGGTCTCAGTGGTTTCCCAAAAAGGTCAGAAAGCAAATACGATACTTTTGGAGTAGGCCATTCTTCCACTTCCATCGGGGGAGCACTCGGTATGGCAGTGGCCAGCCGGCTCAAAGGAGAACCGGACCGTCAGCACATCGCTGTAATTGGTGATGGAGCCATGACAGCAGGAATGGCTTTCGAAGCCCTCAACCACGCCGGCGCAGAGAATAGCAATATGATCGTGATCCTGAACGACAATTGCATGAGCATCGACCCCAACGTGGGAGCTCTCAAAGAATATCTTACCGATATCACGACCTCTCACACATACAACAAAGTGAAGGACGAAGTATGGAACCTACTCGGAAAAATCAGCAAATTCGGACCGAATGCCCAGACGATTGCTCAAAAAATAGAAAATGCAATCAAAATAACACTACTCAAACAGAGCAATTTATTTGAATCACTCAAATTCCGATACTTTGGACCGGTGGATGGCCACGATGTGGACCACCTGGTAAAAGTTCTTCGCGACCTGAAAGATATTCCGGGTCCGAAAATTCTGCATTGCATTACTGTAAAAGGCAAAGGATACGAACCGGCAGAATCTGGTTCGGCAACGACCTGGCACGCTCCGGGCCTTTTTAACAAAGAGACGGGCGAGATAATCAAAGTCATTCCAAAAAGCCCCCAGCCGCCCAAATACCAGGATGTATTCGGATATACCATTGTGGAACTCGCAGAGAAAAACGAGAAAATTGTGGGTATCACACCAGCCATGCCGAGTGGCTGTTCACTAAAAATTATGATGGAGGCCATGCCCGACCGCGCTTTCGACGTGGGTATTGCAGAGCAACATGCCGTAACTTTTTCGGCTGGACTGGCGACGCAGGGAATGGTGCCATATTGCAATATCTATTCGAGCTTTATGCAGCGGGCCTACGATCAGGTGATACACGACGTGGCACTTCAGAATTTGAACGTGGTATTCTGCCTCGATCGGGGTGGATTTGCCGGAGCTGACGGTCCCACACACCACGGTTCTTTTGACCTCGCTTACTTCCGTTGCATTCCCAATATGATTGTGAGTGCCCCGATGAACGAAAGTGAATTGCGCAACCTGATGTACACGGCGCAACTTCCTGACAAAGGTCCATTTTCCATCCGTTATCCACGCGGAGAAGGTGTTCAAACTGACTGGAAACAGCCTTTTAAAGAAATCAAAATTGGTACAGGTCGCCGCGTAAGGAACGGATCAGACCTCGCCATTCTCACCATTGGTCACCCTGGTAATTTTGCGCTTGAAGCAGCAGAACAACTCAAGGAACAAGGAGCCGACATAGCGGTATACGACATGCGTTTTGTCAAGCCAATTGACGAGATCCTCCTTCACGAAGTTTTTGCCAAATTCGACAAAGTAATCACCGTGGAAGACGGCTGCCTGATGGGCGGACTTGGCAGCGCCGTACTCGAATTTATGGCCGACAACAACTATCAGGCACAAGTCGTACGACTCGGAATGGAGGACAGGTTTTTCGAGCATGGTTCGCAGGAAGAACTTTATGCTGAAGCTGGTTTTGGAGTCGCCGATATTGCAATAAAGGCCCAATCAATGCTGAAGAATGTGGTCGGTGCTAAATCGAAAAACCTTTCAGCGGGTTGATTTATTCGGGTTAACGCGTCAGTATGTTATCAATATGGGGTGATTCAGATTTTGGATGAAAGTTCTTCATAAAGCCAGCACCGAACATGGATTAATTTCTAAAAAAGGCAGCCCATAGAGCTGCCAATAATCATCCTAATGCATTGTTATCTGGCTTAAACCGCCTTCATCTTAAACCCTTCCAAAAACTTCGTGGTAAAATTTCCCTTTTTGAAATCTTCGTTTTCGAAAAGCTGAATGTGAAATGGTATCGTGGTTTTCACCCCGTCGATGACGTATTCACTCAGGGCCCGGTGCATTTTTTTGATTGCCTCTTCGCGGGTTTGAGCCACCACGATCAGTTTTGAGATCATGGAATCGTAATTCGGCGGAATGGTGTACCCTGCATAAACGTGGGTATCGATGCGCACTCCATGACCACCTGGAGCATGATAAACCGTGATGGTACCCGGGCTCGGTCTGAAATCATGCATCGGGTCTTCTGCGTTGATGCGACATTGAATGGCGTGCATCTTTGGCTCATAGTTGTTGCCGCTGATGGGAATTCCCGCTGCGATTTTGATTTGTTCCTTTACAAGATCAAATGTGATAACCTCTTCCGTAATTGTGTGCTCCACCTGAATCCGGGTATTCATTTCCATGAAATAGAAATTCCGGTGTTTGTCAACCAGAAATTCCACTGTACCCACACCCTCGTAATCCACTGCAGCAGCAGCTTTGATCGCAGCTTCGCCCATTTTCTTACGAAGTGCTTTGGTCATAAACGGTGAGGGTGTCTCTTCCACCAATTTCTGATGACTGCGTTGGATCGAACAATCCCGCTCACTCATATGGCAAAAAGTGCCAAACTGATCTCAAGCAATTTGAATCTCAATGTGGCGTGGCTCTTCAATGAATTTCTCCATGTACACACCATCGTTGCCAAAGGCTGCCTGGGCTTCGCGTTTGATGGCTTCCAGAGATGATTCCACATCTTCTTCCTTCCAAACCACACGCATTCCCTTTCCGCCTCCACCCGCAGTGGCTTTCATCATGACCGGAAGGCCAACTTCGCGGGACATTTCTACAGCGTGTTTTCCATCTTTTAAGAGACCTTCCGATCCGGGAACACACGGTACTCCGGCTTTGATCATGGTCGTTTTGGCTGTCGCCTTATCTCCCATTCCTTCTATTTGTTCCGGAAGGGCGCCTATGAACTTGATACCATTTTCCTGGCAGATTCGCGAAAACTTCGCATTTTCCGAAAGGAAGCCATAGCCGGGATGGATGGCATCCGCATTGGTAATTTCGGCGGCGGCAATAATATTTGGTATGCGGAGGTACGATTCGCTACTCTGCGGAGGACCGATACACACGGCCTCATCGGCAAAACGGACATGGAGGCTGTTGGCATCAGCCGTGCTATATACGGCTACCGTTTTAATCCCCATTTCTTTACAGGTACGTATCACGCGGAGGGCAATTTCGCCCCTGTTGGCTATCAGTATTTTCTTAAACATAAAAAGTGCGCTTAAGGGTTAGTTCGCTCTTGCGGCGTTTAAGATGGATCCACTAAAAACAGTGGTTGGTCGTATTCTACAGGTGTGGCATCATCTGCGAGAACTTTGACGATTTTGCCGCTGGTTTCAGCCTCAATTTCGTTAAATAGTTTCATGGCCTCAATAATGCAAATTACCTTTCCAGGTTTTATCTCATCGCCAACCGATACAAATTCAGATTTATCAGGACCTGGAGAACGGTAGAAAGTCCCGATCATCGGTGATTTGACGGTAATGTATTTGGCATTGTTTTCGGCGGCTTCCACCTTTTTCTGCTCAGCAGCGGTTGAAGGACTCTCCTGAGCCGTCTGTTGTTGCGGTTGTTGTTGCTGCATGGGCTGCATTTGCATCTGTTGCATAGGCATCGGT